>JAFMQP010000028.1 GCA_017354575.1 Acidothermales bacterium
GCGCGGATTCCGGGCAGCAGCGTCACTCTCGTCGACGTCGAGCCGTCCCGCGCGCGCGTCGCCGCCTCGCTGGGCGTCGCGTTCGCCCAGCCGGACGAGGTACGCGGCGAGCATGAGGTCGTCGTGCACGCGAGCGCGACGGCCGACGGGCTGCGCCGCTGCCTCGACCTGCTGGCGCCGGGCGGCACGGTGACCGAGCTGAGCTGGTACGGCTCGGGGGAGGTGGGCGTGCCGCTCGGCGGCGACTTCCATTCCCGGCGGCTGGGCATCAGGGCCAGCCAGGTCGGCGCGGTCGCGGCGGCCCGCCGCGAGACCCGATCGGGCAGGGACCGGCTGGCGCTGGCGCTCGAGCTGCTCCGCGACCCGGTCTACGACTGTCTGCTCGACGGCGTCTCCGACTTCGCCGAGCTGCCCGCCGTGTTGCCCGAACTGGCCGCGCGGCCCGGGCTGTGTCGCGTCATCCGGTACGAGGGGTCGTGAGTCGATGTACAGCGTGACGGTACGGGACCACATGATGATCGCGCACAGCCTGCGGGGGCAGGCGTTCGGCCCGGCCCAGCGGCTGCACGGGGCGACGTACGTCGTGGACGCGGCGTTCCGGCGCGGCGAGCTGGACCCGGACGGGATCGTGGTCGACATCGAGCGCGCGACGTCGGCGCTGCACGCGGTGCTCGGCGAGCTGAACCTGCGCAACCTCGACGACGAGCCGGCGTTGCGACAGGTGAACACGACGACCGAGACGCTGGCCCGTCTCGTCGCCGACCGCCTCGTCGACCGGATAACGGCGGGCGAGCTCGGCGCGGCGGCACGGCGGCTCTCCGGCGTGGCGGTGACGCTGCACGAGTCGCACGTGGCCTGGGCGAGCTACGAACGCACGCTCTGAGACGTCGCCGATGCGCGTACATGTGGTGGTACCGCAGGGTTTCGACGACCCGGGGCGGCCCAGCGGCGGCAACGGCTACGACCGGCGGGTGTGCGCCGGGCTGGCCGAGTCGGGCTGGGAGGTGCGGACCCACACGGTGGCAGGCGCGTGGCCGGCGTACGACCGGGCCGCCGGGGCCGGTCTGGCTCGCGTCCTCACCGCGGTCCCTGACGGTGCGACCGTGCTGGTCGACGGGCTGGTCGCGTCACCGGCGGAGACGCCGTTGCTCTCGCACGCACGCCGGCTTCGTCTCGTCGTGCTGCTGCACATGCCACTCGCCACCGCCGCGGACGACCGGCACGACGCGGCCGCGCTCCGGTCCGAACGGGCGGTGCTCGGCGCGGCCGCCGGCGTCGTGGTCACCAGTGGGTGGGCACGCGGCGAGGTGCTGACCCGGTTCGCGATCCCGGCGGAACGTGTGCACGTCGCCCGTCCCGGCGTCGACCGGGCCGAAGCCGCGTCCGGAACCAGCGACGGCGGCGAGCTGCTGTGTGTCGGCGCGCTCGCCCGGCACAAGGGCCAGGACCTGCTCGTCGACGCGCTCGCCGGGCTCGCGGAGCGGGACTGGCGGTGCCTGCTCGTCGGGCCGCCGCACCGTGACCCGGTCTTCGCCGAGCGGCTGCGGGCCCGCATCGCGTGCCTGGGTCTGGAGGGACGCGTACGCCTCGCCGGCACGCTCACCGGCGCGGCGCTCGACCGTGCCTACGCCGGCGCCGACCTGCTCGTCGTGCCGTCGCGCTCGGAGACCTACGGGATGGTCGTCACCGAGGCGCTCGCGCACGGGCTGCCCGTGCTCGCCTCCGCGGTCGGCGGCCTGCCGGAGGCCCTGGGCTTCGCAGGCGGCACCCGTCCGGGGCTGTTGGTCGCCCCCGACGACCCGGCCGCCGTGCGCGTCGCGCTCGCGGCGTGGCTGGGCGACGAGCGACACCGGCGGCGGCTGCGTGCGGCGGCGCTGCGACGCCGGTCCGGACTGGACGGGTGGGACCGGACCGCCCGCGACGTCGCCGCCGCGCTCACGGCTCCGTGATCAGCGGTAGCCGACCGCCTTGCGGTCGTAGACCCGCTTCGTCAAGAGGTAGCCGACGAGGGTGAGGCCCGCGCACCAGGCGAGCGCCGCGATCCACTCGTGGCCGACCGGCGTGCCGAGCAGCAGCCCGCGGATCGTCTCGGTGACCGGCGTGAACGGCTGGTACTCGGCGAACCAGCGCATGACGGTGGGCATCGAGTCGGTGGGGACGAACGCGCTGCTGAGGAACGGCAGCAGCATCAACGGCATCGGCGTGTTGCTCGCCGTCTCGACGCTCTTCGCCGAGACGCCCAGCGCGACGGTCAGCCAGCCGAGCGCGAGCGTCGTCAGCGCGACGACGCCGGCGAGCGCCAGCCACCCGAGCGTACCGGTGTGGGGCCGGAAGCCGATCAGCACCGCGAGGCCGAGCACGACCGCGACGCCGGCGACGGTCTGGACGATCGTCCCGTACACGTGCGCCGACAGCACCGACGCACGGGCGATGTTCATCGTGCGGAAGCGCGCGACGATCCCCTCGGTCATGTCCATCGCGACGGAGATCGCCGTGCCCTGCACCGCGCCCGCGATCGTCATCAGCACGATGCCGGGCGTGACGTACTGGACGTACGCGGCTCGGCCGCCCGACAGCGCGCCGAGCCCGGTGCCCAGCATGCCGCCGAAGACGTAGACGAACAGCAGCAGGAAGACGATCGGCATGCCGACGAGCATCAGGGTCAGCGAGGGATATCGCAGCTGGTGCTTCAGGTTTCGCCGCAGCATCGTCAGGGAGTCGGCGGCGGCGTAGGAGAGCGTGCTCATCGAACCAGTTCCTTCTCGTTGTCGGTACGCCCGGTGAAAGCGAGGAAGACGTCGTCGAGGTCGGGTGTGTGCACCTGCAGGCCCTCCGGCTCGACCGCCGCGGCGTCCATCCGGTCGAGCAGGGCACGCAGCGAGCGCAGGTCGCCCTCGCTTCGCACCTGCAGGGTGAGCGCCTCGTCGTCGCGCGACACCGCGCCGAGCGCGCGGGCGGCCGCGTCGAGCTCCGCGACGTCTGCGAACCGGACGCTGATGTGGCCGCCGGGGACGAGCCGCTTCAGCTCGTCCGGGGTGCCGTCGGCGATCACCGTGCCGTGGTCGAGGACCGCGATCCGGTCGGCGAGCTCGTCGGCCTCCTCGAGGTCCTGGGTGGTGAGGAAGATGGTCACGCCCGCGGCGACGAGGTCGCGGACGATGTCCCACATGGTGCGGCGGCTGCGCGGGTCGAGACCGGTCGTCGGCTCGTCCAGGAAGACGACGGACGGCCGCCCCATCAGCCCCATCGCGAGGTCGAGCTTGCGCCGCATGCCGCCGGAGTACGTCGCGAGCGGCTTGCGTGCCGCGTCGGTGAGGTCGAACCGCTCGAGCAGCTCGCCCGCGCGGCGGCGTCCCTCGCCGCGGCCCAGGTGGTGCAGGCGCGCCATCAGCAGCAGGTTCTCCTCGCCGGTGAGGAACCGGTCGACGGCGGCGAACTGCCCGGTGACGCCGATCGCGGCGCGGACGGCGTCCGGCTCGCGGCGGACGTCGCGCCCGGCGACGCGGATGTCGCCGGCGTCGAACGGGAGCAGCGTGGACAGGATGTGGACGGTCGTGGTCTTGCCGGCGCCGTTCGGGCCGAGCAGCGAGAAGATCGTCCCCTCGGGGACGGCCAGGTCGACGCCGTCGAGGACGACCTTGTCGCCGAACGACTTGCGCAGGCCGGTGATCGAGATCGCCGGCGTCCTCGTGGTGGTCACGGTTCTCCTTCGTCTTCGTGGAAAGTCAGGCACGGCGGATGAGGATCTCGCCGTACTGGGTGCGGGCGCGGATCTCGACGGTCTCGTCGCCTCCGCGCGGTGTGGTGGACGCCTCCAGCTCGCTGCGGACGCGTCCGGTCCTGGAGTTCACGTCGAGCCACGCGGCGGTGCCCTCGGGGACGCCGACGGTGACGTCGCCGTAGGACGTGGCGAGGTCGACCCGGCCGCGGACGGCCTCGTCGACGCGGATGCCGCCGGCCGCGGTCTTGGCGACGACCGAGGCGAGCGCGCGCTCCACGCTGATGTCGCCGTGCGACGTGTGCAGCCGCAGGTCGCCCGCCACCTCGCCGACGGACAGCCCGCCGGCGGACGCCTTCACGACGGCGGAGCCGTCGATCCGGCCGATCCGCACGGCACCGGCGGACGTGTCGAGGTCGGCCCCGCCGTCGATCCGGCCGACGGTGATGTCGCCCATGGACGTCTTCGCCCGCAGCTCGCCGGTGGCCTCCAGCCGGATGTCGCCCAGCGCGGTGCGTACCGTCACGTCGCCCAGCCGTCCGTCCGCGGTCAGGTCGGTCCACGACGTGAGGTCGAGCGACGAGCCCTGCGGCAGCTCGACGACCACGTCGATCGCGGGGCCGGCGCCGGGGCCGAACACGGAGCGGACCCAGCTCTTGGGTCCCTTCACGGTCAGCCGGCCGCCGGCGTAGTCGACACCGGTCTCCGCGGCTGCACGCACGTCGGCGTCACTGCTGTCGCTGTATGGGCGCACGTCGACGACGGTGTCGGTGCGGTCGCTCGCGGCGACCCGGACGGAGCCGGCCGCCATGTCGATGGTGACGGCGATCGGTTCCGGGGTCTGGAAAGTGGGCATAGGTGTCCCCTCGTACTGGCTCTCGTGGTGTCCCGGCGGTGCCTAGCGCACCCAGCCGGTGAAGTGCTGGCCGAGCGGCGCGGCCCGCTGCCCGGGTGCGGTCGCGGGGTCGGTCACCTCGACGGCGGCGCTCACCGCGCGGACCAGCCAGGCGTTGACCGACATGCCCTCGCGGGCGGCGGCCTGCTCGATGCGCGGCTTCAGCTGCTCGGGCAGCCGCAGCGTGATCCGGGACGTGCCGCCCTCGTCCCCCTCGGACGCGGCGGGCGGGCGTACGCCCATGGTGACCTCGATCGCGCTGGCGAGGGCGCCGCGGATGCCGCCCGAGCCGGACTCCGCGGACCCCGTGGTCTGCTCGGCGGGCGGCGGCGTCACGACGAAGTCGGGGTCGCGGCCACGCAGCCGCACCTCGACCGAGCCCGGCGCGAGGTCGCGGGTGATCTCGTCAGCGGCCGCGGTCAGGGCGTCCAGCAGACAGAGGCGGGTCGCCGACTCCAGCGGCGCGACCAGGCGCTCGGCGACGGCCCGGGACTCCTCGCCTCCAGCCTGCGCGGCGACGCCGAGCTCGTGGCGGAGCTGGGCGACGTACGGCATCAAGTTCATGATGTCAGTATGACGTCATGATGACGTCACGTCAAGCAGGAGTGATGTCAGGCGGCTGGCTCACTCCAGCCACTCGGTGACGAACTCGTCGTTCGCGTGGATGTTCACGCTCTCGAACCGCTCCGGCCCCAGGGTGCGGAACTTGTGCGGCGTGTCCGCGGGGACGACCAGGATCTGGCCGGCGTGCGCCTCGAGCTCCTCGGTGCCGACCGTGAAGACCGCGCGGCCGCGGCGGATGACGAACGTCTCCGGGTACGGGTGCTTGTGCAGCCGTGGCCCGCTGCCCGGCTCGTCGGTGCTCTCCAGGATGATCGAGATGCCCGCGCCGTACGGCTTGCCCTCGGTGTTCTCGGCCCACTTCTCGCCACCGGTGCCGCCGTCCCGGCGGTCGATGACGTGGAACGGTGTCGCGGTCGTGGAGTCGGATGTCGTCATGCGAGCCTCCGTCGTCGGTTGCCATTGCCGCGCGTCGCATCCATCATCTATCGGACGGGTGACAGCAGGGGGAGGTGCGCCATCGGCGCCGAGGAGACGCGTGCGGACGTGTCGCTGACCAACCTGGACCAGACGCTGTTCCCCGACGCGGACGCGACGAAGCGGGACCTCGTCGACTACCTCGACGGGGTCCGGGACCGCATCCTGCCCGTGCTGGCGGACCGGCCGCTCTCGGTCATCCGGGTGCTGCGCGGGCAGCAGCCGTTCATGCAGAAGAACCTGCCGAAGTACACGCCCGAATGGGTGCGCCGGGTGTCGATGTGGGCGGAGAGCTCGCACCGCGACGTGTCCTACGGGCTCTGCGACGACCGGCGGACGCTGCTTTGGTTCGCCAACCAGCGCGCGGTGGAGTACCACCCGGCGCTCGTCCACACCGCGGCGTGGGACCGGCCGACACACCTCGTCCTCGACCTCGACCCACCCGAAGGTGACGCGTTCGCGACGGTCGTGCGGGCCGCGCACCTGGTCCGGCAGGCGCTGGCGGACTCCGGGCTCGCCGGCGCGGTGAAGACCAGCGGGTCCAAGGGCGTGCACGTCTACGTGCCGCTGGCGGCGGGCGCCTCGTTCGAGGACGTCGCCGCGGCGACGCGCGCGCTCGCGGCGCGCACCGAGCGCCTCGACCCCGCCGTCGCGACGACGGCGTTCATCAGGGAGGACCGCGGCGGCAAGGTCTTCGTCGACTCGACCCGTGCCGGCGGCGCGACGGTGGCGGCGGCGTACAGTCCGCGGATCCGCCCGGGTACGCCGGTGTCGTTCCCCGTCGGCTGGGACGAGCTCGACGCCGTCGCGCCCGCCGACTTCACGGTGCGCACCGCGGTGCGGCTGCTCGGCGACGGCGACCCGTGGGCCGAGGCGATGCCGGCGCCGCAGCGGCTGGACGCGGAGCTCGTCGCGGAGGGCCACGCGATCCCGATCGCCCGGGTGCAGGCCATGCATGAGGGCAAGCGGCGGGCGCGCGCCCGCCGGCGGGACGGCGAGGACGGCGAGACCGGCTCAGCGTGACTGCGGCAGCTTGACGGCGCCGCGCTTCGCGCGCGCCGCGGACGGTGGTGGCACGACGGGGCCGACGTCGCCGTCCGGTGCCTCGTCGAGGTCGACGACGACCGGCGCGTGGTCGCTCGGCCCGGTGCCCTTCCTCGCGTGCCTGTCGACCCACGCCGCACGTACCCGGTCCGCGACGGCGTCGCTCGCCAGTACCAGGTCGATGCGCATGCCGAGGTTCTTGTGGAACATGCCGGCGCGGTAGTCCCAGTAGGTGAAGACCTGCTCGTCCGGCCAGCGGTCGCGGACCACGTCGCGCAGGCCGAGCGACCGCAGCTCGCCGAGTGCCGCGCGTTCCGGCGCGGTGACGTGCGTCTGCCCGACGTAGGCGTCCGGGTCGAAGACGTCCTCGTCGGCCGGTGCGATGTTCATGTCGCCGCAGACGACGACGGCGTCCGGACCCGCAGACACGACGTCACGGAGAGCGGCGAGCCACGCGAGCTTGTAGCGGTAGTGGTCGGAGTCCGGCACCCGCCCGTTCGGCACGTACACCGAGTGGACGCGGACGCCGCCGCAGGTCGCCGAGACGGCACGCGCCTCGGGTTCCGGGAAGCCCGGCGCGCCGTCCAGGCCGACGGTGACGTCGGTGAGCCCGACGCGCGAGAGGATCGCGACGCCGTTCCACCGGGCCTCGCCGTGCGTAGCGACCTGGTAGCCGCGGCTGTCGAGCTCCCGGCCGAGCAGCTCGGCGAACGCGTCGTCCGCGAGTTTCGTCTCCTGCAGGCAGACCACGTCCGGCCGGCGCTGGTCCAGCCACGGCAGGAACCGGGGGACCCGCTGCTTGATCGAGTTGACGTTCCAGGTCGTCAGACGCACGCGACCACCGTATCCGTCTCTGCCGGATACGGTGGTCGCGCGCGGACGAACCTAGGTGAAGAGGCTGACGCCGCCGGGGCCGACGAGTAGGCCTACGACGATCAGCACGATCCCCCAGAGTATCCGTCCCCTGACGATCGTGACGATGCCGGCGATGACCAAGATCGCGGCGATGATCCAGAGTATGAAGTTCATGGCCTCATCCATGCTATCGGGGGCGATCGACGTCCCCTTGCCGTCATGTTCGTCCTGCACCTACCCCGGAATCGCCCGTATATCCCTGCGTCTACGCTGGAACGTGTCGCAGTGCAGCTCCAGGCTCGCCCGTCTCCGGCGCCGGTTGGCCCGCGCCTACCACCTCGCCTGTGCCCGTGAGGACGCGCTGTTGCGCGGCCTCCGCGTGCCGACCGGTGTCTGGCTCTGCGAGCACTGCCGGCTCGTGCTGTGGGACCACCGCGCGTTCGTCGGCCACGTGCGGGGCTGCTCCGCGTAGCCACCGAGCCCGCCGGGCAACCCTCCCGCCTCCCCCTGCGTGACGTGGGTGAGGAGGTTCCACGATGCGCAAGCATGAACCGATCTTGGCGGCGGCTCTAGCCGGCGCGGCACTCGTACTCGGCGCGTGTGGCACGGAGACGCGGAACGCAGGCGGCGGGGGTACGCCCGGTTCGACCGAGACGCCATCCGCATCGCCTTCCAGCACGATGGGCACACCCACCGAGCAAGCTTCCGTGGCGCCCACGCAGCAGACGTCGGGCGCGCCCACCCAGAACCCGGCCAGCACGCCGGCGCAGTCGCACGCACGGCACAGCAGCGGTGCGCACAGCAGGGCCACGGACCGTTGCCACACGAGCGACCTGGCTGCCGCCGTCCGGATGGCCGACAGCGCGGCGGGACACCGCCACGGGTGGCTGGTGCTCACCAACACCTCGTCGGCGACGTGCACGGTCTACGGCTACGGCGGGATGCAGCTCTACCGCTCGAACGGCGACGCCGTGCCGACGAAGATGGCCCGCGACCCGAGCGTCCCGCCGCGGCTGGTCACGCTCGCTCCCGGGGAGACCGCGCGGTCGTCGTTGAGCTGGACCGTCGTGCCGACCGGCGGCGAACCGGACACCACGGCGTGCGAGCCCAGCGCCACGACGGCGCACGTGACACCGCCCGACGAGACCAGCTACGACAGCACCCCGTGGCACTTCGGCGAGGTGTGCGACCACGGCACCATCGACCAGGGGGCGTACCGGTAGCAGGCGGTGCCGCCTATGCCGAACCGCGCTCGGCGGCGCTGCGCTCGACGCAGAACTCGTTGCCTTCCGGGTCGGTGAGGACGACGAAGCCGGTGCCGTCCGGACGCCGGTGGTCGGCGCACACCTCGGCGCCGAGCTCGACCGCCCTCGCGACCTCCTGATCGCGGGTGCGCCCGCGCGGCTGCAAGTCCACGTGCACCCGGTTCTTCACCGTCTTGTCCTCCGGCACCCTCAGGAACAGCAGGCCCGGCGCGCCGTCCGGTCCGGCGACGAGCGCGGCCGGGTCGCCGGGCATGTCGTCGGCGGAGAGCGGCTGGCCGAGCAGCCGGCTCCAGAAGGTGCCGAGCGCGTACGGGTCGGCGCAGTCGAAGGTGATGTTGTGAACGGCCATGTGCATACGCGGACTGTCGCACAGATTCGGTACCCGCAACGCGGCTGCGGTGCCTTGACCTGACTGAAAACCTTTGCAATCATCTCCCGCATGGCGGTCACGATCCACGAGGTCGCGAGAGCCGCACGTGTCTCCGTGTCGACGGTGTCCCGTGCGTTCGGCTCTCCCGAGGTGGTCAACGCGGAGACGCGCCGGCGGGTGCTCGCGGCCGCCGAGCGGTTGCGGTACCGGCCGAACCGCGCTGCCCGCGGTCTGATCACGGGGAGAACCGGCAACATCGGCGTCATCGTCCCCGACCTGGAGAACCCGTTCTTCCACGGCGTGCTGAAAGGCGTGCAGTCGCGGGCCCGCGAGGCCGACCAGTGGGTGTTCCTCGCCGACTCAGGCGAGGACCCGACGATCGAGCACGAGCTGGTCATGCAGCTGTCGAAGCAGGTGGACGGGATCCTCCTCTGTTCGTCGCGGATGCGTACCGCGCAGCTCGAACAGGCGGCCGCGGAGCGGCCACTCGTCTTCCTCAACCGGAAGGTGCCCGGGTCGCCTTCCGTGCTGATGGACAGCGCGGGCGGCGGCCGTCAGATCGTCGCGCATCTCGCCGGTCTCGGGCACCGCAGCTTCGCCTATCTCAGCGGTCCGCGCACGTCCTGGTCGAACCGCGAACGCCGCCGCGGGCTGCGTACCGCCGCGGCACGCGAGGGGCTCGAGATCGTCGAGCTCGGCCCGTACGTACCGCGTTTCGAGGCGGGGGGTGAGGCCGCCGACACCGCGCTCGAACGCGGTGTCACGGCGATCGTCGCGTACAACGACCTGATGGCGCTCGGCGTCCTCGCGCGGTTCGCCGAACGCGGTGTCGGCGTGCCGGAAGACTGCAGCGTCAGCGGTTTCGACGACGCACCGATGTCGACGATGACGACGCCGTCGCTCACCACGGTGGCGCTGCCGAAGGCGGAGGCCGGACGCGCCGCCGTCGACGCGCTGCTCGGCCTGCTCGACAACGGCGACGGCAGCGAACGGCGCAACGACCTCGCGACCCGTCTCGTCGTCCGCGCCTCCACTGGAGCCCCGCGCGCGAACCGGCGCGCACGCACGCCGAGGAAGCGGGCGCGCATGACAATGTCCGACCCGGTATAGACCGAGGAGAGCACACATGTCCCATCAACGACGATGGTGGACGGCCGCCGCCCTCACGGGCGTCCTGCTGAGCGCCGCGATCGGTTGCGGTGCACCGAGCAGCGGCGGCGGTTCGGACAAGACACTGAAACCAGGCGACGTCCCCGCGAACCCGAAGAAGGCGGTGTCGCTCAACGTCCTCGACGTCGCGGGGAACCTGCAGCTGACCCAGGGGATGATCGACGATTTCGTCAAGACGCACCCCAAGGTCGTCTCGAAGGTGACGTACAACAAGGCGACCGCGCCCGAGCTGGCCGGCAAGATCAAGGCCCAGCAGGCGGCCGGGCAGTTGCAGATCCAGCTCGTGCTGACCGGCACCGACGGGCTATCCGCGGGTATCAAGCAGCACCTCTGGACGAAGATGTCGCCGGACTACGACGGGAAGATCGGCAAGCCGAACTACCTGCCGCCCGCGGCCGACATGGCCAAGCTCGCCGAGGGCCAGGGCGTCGAGCTCGTCTACTACCCGTCCGGCCCGTTGCTCGAGTACAACCCGAAGACGGTGAAGAACCCGCCGCGGACGCCGCAGGCGCTGCTGGCATGGGCCAAGGCGCATCCGAAGAAGTTCCAGTACGCCGACCCGGCGAACTCCGGGCCCGGCCGCACCTGGCTGATGGCGCTGCCGTACCTGCTCGGCGACTCCGACCCGAGCGACCCGGTGCACGGCTGGTCGAAGACGTGGGCGTACCTCAAGGAACTGAACAAGTACATCGACGTGTACGCGTCCGGTACGACCGAGACGATGAAGAACCTCGCGTCCGGCCAGGCGGACATGATCATGTCGACCACCGGCTGGTACATCAACCCGCGTGCGCTCGGCACCGTGCCGAAGTCGATGGCGGTGGGCCCGTTCGACAACATGACGTGGGTCACCGACGCGCAGTACGCCGTCATCCCCAAGGGCGTGTCCGCCGACCAGATGTCCGCGCTCACGCAGCTGATCAAGTGGATGATGACACCGGAGCAGCAGGCGAAGGCGTACGACGACGGTTACTTCTACCCGGGCCCCGCGGTGCAGAACGTGCCGCTTTCCATGGCACCGGCGAAGTCGCAGCAGGTCGTCAAGGAGTACGGCGTACCGCAGATGGACCAGTGGATCGAGAAGTACCCGAAGAAGCCGTCGCTGCCCGCCGACGAGCAGGTGACCGCGTTCGACATGTGGAACCGGCAGGTGGCCGCCGGCAAGAAGAGCTCGGGGTGAGGTGACCGACGGATGGGTGCGAGCGGTTTCGAGGCGCTGCGGCTCGACCGCATCACGCGGAGGTTCGGCGACCAGGTCGCGTTGCGCGAGCTGGACCTGACCATCCGCGGCGGTGAGTTCGTCGCACTGCTCGGGCCGTCCGGTTGCGGCAAGTCCACGGCGTTGAACTGTCTCGCCGGCCTGCTGCCGCTGTCCGGCGGCTCGATCTGGCTCGACGAGCGGCGGATCGACACCGTGCCGCCGGAACGGCGCGGGTTCGGCATGGTGTTCCAGAACTACGCGCTGTTCCCGCACCTGTCCGTGCGCGCGAACATCGCGTTCGGCCTGGCGATGCACCGGGTGCCGAAGGCGGAGGCGAAGCGGCGGGTCGAGGACGTGATCCGGCTCGTCCAGCTCACCGAGCACGCGCACAAGCACCCCGCGCAACTCTCCGGCGGGCAGCAGCAGCGGGTCGCGATCGCGCGGGCGATCGTGCTCGAGCCGCCGCTGGTGCTGATGGACGAGCCGCTTTCCAACCTGGACGCCAAGCTCCGGCTGGAGATGCGCACCGAGATCCGGCGGCTGCACCAGCGGCTCGACCTCACCACGGTGTACGTGACGCACGACCAGGAGGAGGCGCTGTCGATGGCCGACCGCCTGGTCGTGCTGCGCGACGGTGAGGTGCAGCAGGTCGGCACGCCCGAGGAGGTGTACGCCGAGCCCGTGAACCGGTACGTCGCCGGCTTCATGGGTTACCGCAACATGCTCGCGTTCGGCGTCGAGTCGTGCGCCGGTGGCGAGGTCACCCTCGCCGCCGGCAGCGCCCGGCTCACCGGGGTCAACCGCGACGGCGTCCGCGGCGGCACCGCCGTGGCGGCGATCCGTCCCGAGGACGTCGGCGTCGTCGAGGCCGACGCGGCCAACCGGGTGCCGGTGACGGTGGAGGTCGTGGAGTACCACGGTCGCGAGCAGGCGGTGCAGGCCCGGCTGCAAGGTGGTGAGGAGCTGCACTTCCGCACCACGCGGCGGCTCGCGCCCGGCGACCAGGTCGACGTCGGCGCCCCGCCGGAACGGGTGCTGGTGTTCGGTACCGATGACGCCGGCACCGGCGGCGAAGGACGAGCGGTCGCCCCCGATGCCCGGACGACACCCGCACGCGTGGACTCGGGGGCGGGAGCATGAGCACCCACCGGTCGTCTCTGAGCAGCGTGCCCATTTCGAGTACGTCAGGGCGGGGAAGCGGCGCGACGGCCGGGCGGGCAGCGGGATCGCGGGCAGCGGGATCATGAGCGCGGATCGTTCGTTTCGGCACCGGCTGGCGGAGCGGGGCGTCGACCGGACGCTGCTGCTGCTCCTGCCGGGCGTGCTGTTCCTCGTCCTGCTGTTCTGCTACCCGTTCGCGTACGGGCTCGGGCTGTCGTTCCAGCCGCAGAAGGGCGGCGGACCGTTCGCCAACTACGTCACGTTCTTCACCGACCCGTACCTGCGCGGCACCGTCTGGATCACGTTCAAGCTCGGCCTGCCGGCCGCGCTGGTCAACGTGATCGCGTCGGTGCCGGTGGCGTTGCGCACGCGCGGGTCGTTCCGCGGCAAGCGGCTGATGACCATCCTGCTCGTGGTGCCGGTGACGCTCGGCACGGTGCTGACCGCGGAGGGCCTGCTCAGCTACCTGGGCCCGAACGGCTGGTTCAACAAGGTGCTGACGGCGCTGCACATCGTCGACCGGCCGGTCGCGCTGGTGCACAACTACTGGGGCGTGCTCGCGTCGCTGCTCATCACGGGATTCCCGTTCGCGTACCTGCTGACGCTGTCGTACCTCACCGGCATCGACCCGACCCTGGAGAGGGCGGCGGCGACGCTCGGTGCGGGCTGGTGGCAACGGTTCCGGCGGGTGACGCTGCCGCTGCTCGCGCCGGGGCTGGCGATCACGTTCTGCCTGTCGTTCGTGCTCGCGTTCTCGGTGTTCCCGTCCGCGCAGCTGGTCGGTGATCCGCGGGGCAGCACGCACGTGATCTCGATCGAGGCGTACCACGCGGCGTTCCAGCAGTACGACTACTCGATGGGCTCGGCGATCGCGATGGTGATGGCGGCGCTGATGCTCGTCGTCGTCGCGCTCGTGCTGGCCTGGCGGGCGACGTTCTACCGGGGCGCGACGGGAGGCAAGGGATGAGCACCGCCGAGGCGGCCGGGCCGCCGGGACGGCGGCGGCTCGCGGCGCGTCCCAGCACGTGGCTGGCCTGGGCCCTGTCCGCGTTCTTCTTCGTCAACCTCGCCGGGGTCATCGGCGTGGTGGTGGTCGACTCGTTCGGCACGCGCTGGTTCACCAGCTGGCTCCCGGAGGGCTTCACGCTTTCCTGGTACGGCCAGGCATGGCGGGAGTTCGGCCTGTCGCAGGTGTTCCTGGTGACCGTCGAGGTGTCGCTGCTCGTCGTCGCGATCTCCGCGGTGGTCGGCGTGCCGTCGGCGTACGTGCTCGCGCGCAGGTCGTTTCCCGGCAAGAAGATCGTGACGGTGCTGTTCCTGCTGCCGATCCTGGTGCCGCCGATCACGTACGGCATCCCGCTCGCGACGGTGCTGTACAAGTTCCATCTCGCCGGCACGCTCGCCGGCGTCATCGTCGCGAACCTCGTTCCGTCCGTGCCGTTCGTCGTCCTCACGATGACGCCGTTCATCGAGCAGATCGACCCGACCATCGAGTCCGCCGCCCGGATGTCCGGCGCCCGCACGTTCTCGGTGTTCACCCGGATTCTCACGCCGCTGCTCGTGCCCGGCATCCTCGCCGCGTCCATCCTCGTGCTCGTCCGCACCGTCGGCATGTTCGAGCTGACCTTCCTCACCGCGGGCCCGGACAGCCAGACCCTCGTGGTGGCGCTGTACTACGCGGTGTTCTCCGCGGGCATACGCACGCAGCAGTCCATCGACGCCATGGCCGTGCTGTACACACTGTCGATGGTGGTACTGCTCGTGGTCGCGCTTCGCTTCGTCAACCCGACCCAGCTCGTCACCCGGATCAAGGAAGAAGGAGCAACCCGTTGAGAACGCTGCTGCAGCCCGGTGAGCAGACCGAGCTGATCACCCTCGCCCTGGAGAACCTCGACGCAGGCGGGGAGCTGACGCTCGACTGCGCCGAGGAGACGGTCGTGGTCGTCCTGGGTGGTGTCGTCGACGTCTACGCCGACGACGTCGCGCTCGGCCGCGCGGGGGGACGCGCGAACGTCTTCGAGGCACCGGGCCACGCGGTGTACTCCCCGCCGGGGACGACGCTGCGGCTGGTCGCGGACGGTCCCGCGTACCTCGCCGTCGCGAGCGCGCCGCTCGACGGCGCCGAGCCCGCCAAGGCGCGGATCATCGCGCCCGAGGACCAGCGCGTCGCGGACGTGGGTGACGGCAACTGGGCGCGCAACGTGCGCACCGTGCTCGGGCCTGAGCACGCAGCGGGCCGGTTGCTGCTCGGCGAGACGATCAACCCGCCGGGCAACTGGTCGTCGTACCCGCCGCACAAGCACGACACGCACGAGCCGCCGCGCGAGGTGAAGCTGGAGGAGGTCTACCTGTTCAAGGTCGACCCGGAGGGCGGCTTCGGCGTGCAGATCCGGTACGACGACGACGGCGAGGAGAGCTTCGTGGTGCGCGACGAGGACGTCGCCGCGATCCCGTCCGGCTACCACCCGGTCGTCGGCGCGCCGGGCTACAGGCTCTACTACCTCTGGGTGATGGCGGGCATCGGGCGGGAGATGGCGCCGTACCTCGATCCCGCGCACGCGTGGGTGCAGGAGAACGCTTGAAGATAGCCGAGGCACGCGTCGTCGTCACCTGCCCGGGACGCAACTTCGTCGCGCTGAAGCTGGTCACCGACGACGGGGTCACCGGTGTGGGTGACGCGACGCTGAACGGTCGCGAGCTGGCGGTTGCGGCGTACCTGCGCGAGCACGTCTGCCCGCTCCTGCTCGGCCGCGACCCGCACCGGATCGGCGACACCTGGCAGTACCTGTACAAAGGCGGGTACTGGCGCGACGGCCCGGTGACGATGACCGCGATCTCGGCGGTCGACACGGCGCTGTGGGACATCAAGGGCAAGGTCGCCGGGCTGCCCGTGTACCAGCTGCTCGGGGGCGCGGCGCGCAGCGGCGTCCTCGGCTACGCGCACGCGAACGGCGCCACGACCGCCGAGGCGCTCGACGACGTCGCACGGCAGGTGGCCGACGGGTACCGGGCGGTGCGCATCCAGGTCGCGGTCCCCGGCGTCGAGGGGACCTACGGCGTCGGTCACGGCGGGCACTACGAGCCCGCGCACGGCGCCGCGCCGGAGGAGACCACGTGGTCGACGGAGCGGTACCTGTCGTTCATCCCTTCGGTGTTCGAGGCGGCACGGGAACGCTTCGGGCCGGACCTGCGGCTGCTGCACGACGTGCACCACCGGCTCACCGGCATCGAGGCGGCGCGGCTCGGCAAGGCGCTGGAGCCGTACGGCCTGTTCTGGATGGAGGACCCGCTGCCGGCGGAGAACGTCGACGCGTTCCGGCTGATCCGCCAGCACACCACCACGCCGATCGCCACCGGTGAGGTGGTGACGTCGATCTGGCACTGCCGCGACCTGATCACCGAGCAGCTGGTCGACTACGTGCGCACGAGCGTCACGCACGCGGGCGGCATCACGCACCTGCGGCGCATCTTCGACCTCGCCGACCTCTACCGGATCCGAACCGGATCGCACGGGCCCAGCGACAGCTCGCCGGTGGGGCTGGCGGCGGCGTTGCACGTCGACCTCGCGGTGCCGAACTTCGGCATCCAGGAGCACATGCGGCATCCCACCGAGGCCGACGAGGTGTTCCCGCACGCGTACCGCTACGCGGACGGCTACCTGCATCCAGGTGACGAGCCCGGCCTCGGCGTCGACGTCGACGAGGACGCCGCCGCGCGGTTCCCGTACCGGCCCGCCTACCTCCCCGTCGCCCGACTGCACGACGGGACGCTCCATGACTGGTGACCCATTGTTGTTCCTCGGCCCGGAGGACGACGTCGCGATCGCGACGCGCGACCTCACCCCGGGCGAGCGGGTCGGCGGCGTGCTCGTGCGAGACCAGGTGCCGCGCGGGCACAAGCTCGCCGTGCGACCGGCGGCCGAGGGCACGACCGTGCGGAAGTACGGACAGCAGATCGGCGTCGCGCTGCGGCCGATCGAGGCGGGCGAGCACGTGCACGGCCACAACCTCGGCTTCGCCCCGGGCGAGCGCGCGTACGAGCTCGCCGTCGACAACGCGCCGCTGCCGCCGGTCGAGCCGGCGGCGACGTTCGACGGGATCGTGCGTCCCGACGGCCGGGTGGCGACGCGCAACTACGTCGGCGTCCTCACGTCGGTGAACTGCTCGGCGACGGTCGCGACGCTGGTCGCGAGGCGCGCGGAGCCGATGCTCGCCGGCGTCGAGGGCGTCGACAGCGTGATCGCG
>JAFMQP010000204.1 GCA_017354575.1 Acidothermales bacterium
CGGGGCAGCGCGACCCCTGGCCGGCGCCTTCTGGGCTTCAGAGGGAGCCATGAGCAGCAACTTCGCGGTGATCGCCGAGCTGCGTACCGAGCACGACGAGCTCGAACGTGAGCTGGCCGACCCCGCGGTCCACGGCGACCAGGCCAGGGCACGGCAGCTGGGCCGGCGGTACGCCGAGCTCGGTCGCGTCCTCGGCGCGCACGACGCGTGGCGGGCCGCCGTCGCCGACCTCGAAGCGGCACGCGAGCTGGCGAGCGAGGACCCGTCGTTCGCCGCGGAGGCAGACGCGCTGAACGCGCGCGTCGCCGAGCTGGAGGAGCGGCTGCGCCGGCTGCTCGCGCCACGCGACCCCGCCGACGACAAGGACGCGATCGTGGAGATCAAGGCCGGCGAGGGCGGCGAGGAGTCCGCGCTGTTCGCCGGCGACCTGCTGCGCATGTACACCAGGTACGCCGAGCACGCCGGGTTCCGCACCGAGGTCCTGGACGCCACCGAGTCCGGGCTGGGCGGCTACAAGGACGTCACGCTGGCGGTGAAGGCGAAGCCGGGCGGCCAGTTCGAGGCGGGCGAGGGACCGTACGGCCTGCTCAGGTTCGAGGGCGGCGTGCACCGCGTGCAACGGGTGCCGGTGACGGAGTCGCAGGGACGCATCCACACCTCAGCCGCGGGCGTGCTGGTGTTCCCCGAGGCGGAGGAGTACGAGGTCGAGATCGACGAGAAGGACCTCCGCGTGGACGTGTTCCGCTCGTCCGGGCCCGGCGGGCAGAGCGTCAACACCACCGACTCCGCCGTCCGCATCACGCACCTGCCCACCGGCGTCGTCGTGTCCTGCCAGAACGAGCGCAGCCAGCTGCAGAACCGCGAGCAGGCGATGCGCATGCTGCGTGCCCGGCTGCTCGCGATGCGGCAGGCCGAGGCGGAGAAGGAGCAGGCGGCGGCCCGGCGCAGCCAGGTGCGCACCGTCGACAGGTCCGAGCGGGTGCGCACGTACAACTTCCCGGAGAACCGGATCTCCGACCACCGCACCGGGTACAAGGCCTACAACCTCGACCACGTCCTCGACGGCGAGCTGGACCCGGTGATCCGTTCACTGCTCGACGCCGACGCGGCGGCGCGACTGGCCGCCGCACAGTCATGACCCCGCCCGCTCTCCATGATCGAGGGAGGGTGCGGGACGCCGTCGCCGAGGCGGCCTGCCGTCTGGCCGCGGCGGGCGTCGACTCGGCCGGTGCGGACGCGGCGGTCCTCGCGGCGCACGTGCTCGGCGTCCCACGCGACCGGCTCGCGCTCGCCGGCGGGTTCGACGACGCGCAGGCGCGCGCGTACGCCGACCTGGTCGGGCGCAGGGCCGGCCGCGAGCCGCTGCAGCACATCACCGGCGTCGCGTACTTCCGTCACCTCGCGCTCGCCGTCGGGCCCGGGGTGTTCGTGCCGCGGCCCGAGACCGAGCTGCTGGTCGACCACGTACTCGCCGAGGTGGCCGCCCGTCCCGGACGTTCGCTGCTCGTCGACCTCTGCACCGGCTCCGGCGCGATCGCCGTCGCCGCCGCCACCGAGACGCCGGGCGTCGAGGCGCACGCCGTCGAGCTCGACGCCGCCGCTTACGCGTGGGCGCGGCGGAACGTCGAGGGCACGGGCGTCCGGCTCCATCTGGGCGAGGCCGCCGACTGCCTGCCCGGGCTTGACGGCCGGGTCGACGTCGTCGTCGCCAACCCGCCGTACGTCCCGGCCGGCACGCCGCTGCCCGCCGAGGTGGGCGCCGACCCGGCGTGCGCGCTGTACGCGGGAGCGGACGGCCTCGACGGCGTCCGCACGGTGGCGGCGGCTGCCGGACGGCTGCTTAGGCCCGGCGGGTTGCTCGTCTGCGAGCACGACGACTCGCATGGGGAGTCGGCGCCGGCGCTGTTGAGCGATCTGGAAGGCTGGACCGGTATACGTGACCACCGCGACCTGGCCGGCCGGCCCAGGTTCGTGACCGCGCGCAGGAGCTGACGAGCGAGGATTGGCCGGAGTCTTGAGCCGTACCTACAACTGCGACGAGCCGGAGAGCCGCGCGACGGGCATCCGCGAGGCGGCCGACGCGGTGCGCCTCGGCCAGCTCGTCGTGCTGCCCACCGACACCGTGTACGGGCTCGGCGCGGACGCGTTCGACCCGGAGGCGGTGGGCGCCCTGCTCGCCGCGAAGGCGCGCGGCAGGGACATGCCGGTGCCCGTCCTGGTGAGCTCCGAGACCATGCTCGCCGGCATCGTCGCGGACCTGCCGGAGGCGGCGTCGCGGCTGGCCGACGAGTTCTGGCCGGGCGGGCTCACGATCATCGTGCGGCACCAGCCCTCGCTGGCATGGGACCTCGGCGAGAGCCTCGGCACGGTCGCGGTGCGGATGCCGGCGCACCCGGTCGCGCTCGAGCTGATCACCGAGACCGGTCCGCTCGCGGTGAGCAGCGCGAACATCTCCGGCAGCCCGCCAGCGACGACGGTGGACGAGGCGCACGACCAGCTCGGCGGCAGCGTGTCCGTCTACCTCGACGGCGGTGAGTGCGCGGAGTCGGTGCCGTCCACGATCGTCGACCTCACCGGCGACGCGCCGGTCGTCCGGCGCGAGGGCGCGATCGACGCCGAGGAGCTGCGCAAGGCGCTGCCCGACCTCGACGCCGGCGCGGAATCCGACGCGTGAGGGGGAGGCTGCGCCGGGTCGGTGACAGGCGCCGGCCATGCATGAACGTTTGCTGGGAGTTGTGCCCGCGACCGGGTGAGCGGCTCCAGCTCGAACGACAGCCCGTTACGCTGCGTTCATCGGGTATGGGCGCATGGACCGCCGACGAAGGGGATACACATGTCCGAAGCACAGCGCTCCGGTGAGGCGACCCTCCTGGACGCGGTGCTCCGTGAGGTCAAGCGGGTCATCGTCGGGCAGGACCGTGTCATCGAACGGCTGGTGGTGTGCCTGCTCGCCCAGGGCCACGCCCTCCTCGAGGGGTTGCCCGGCCTGGCCAAGACGCTCGCGGCCGAGACGCTGTCGACGACGGTGGGCGGCACGTTCGCCCGGATCCAGTTCACGCCCGACCTGCTGCCCGCCGACATCATGGGCACGCGCATCTACCGGCAGTCGACGGAGAAGTTCGACGTCGAGCTCGGCCCCGTCTTCGTGAACTTCCTGCTCGCCGACGAGGTCAACCGCGCGCCGGCGAAGGTCCAGTCGGCGCTGCTCGAGGTCATGGCCGAGCACCACGTGTCGATCGGCGGCACGACCTACCCGGTGCCCGAGCCGTTCCTCGTCCTCGCGACGCAGAACCCGATCGAGCAGGAGGGCGTGTACCCGCTGCCCGAGGCGCAGTCGGACCGCTTCCTGATGAAGATCCTCGTGCCGTACCCGCAGCCGCTCGAGGAGGTCGAGATCGTCGAGCGGATGGGCGTCAACCCGCCGCGCGCCAAGCGCGTGCTCGAGCTAGACCAGCTGATCACGCTGCAGAACGCGGTGCGGCGGGTGCGCGTCGACCGTCCGGTACTCGACTACGCCGTCACGCTCGTCCTCGCCACCCGCGACCCGGACAGGTACGGCCTCGAGGACCTCAAGCCGCTGCTCACCTGCGGCGCCAGCCCGCGCGCGAGCCTGGGTCTGGTCGCCGCGGGGCGTGCGCTCGCGCTGCTGCGGGGCCGTGACTTCCTCGTCCCGCAGGACGTGTACGACGTCGCCGCCGACGTGCTGCGGCACCGCCTGGTGCTGTCGTACGAGGCGCTCGCGCAGAACATGGGCGCCGACGCGATCGTGTCACGGGTGCTGGCGGGCATCGGGCTGCCGCGGCTGGACGGGCACCGCCGTCCCGCACCGCCGATTCCGCCGGCACCGCACCCCCAGCAGGTCCAGGCCGGTGCGCCACAGCCGTACAGAGGCTGAGCCATGCCGGAGATCGACGAACAGCCGAACATCTTCGCGGGCGGCACCGAGGAGATCCTGCGGCGGCTGGAGCTGACCGTCACGCGCAAGCTGGACGGGTTGCTGCAGGGCGAGTACCACGGTCTGGTCCCCGGTCACGGCACCGAGTACGGCGAGACGCGCGTGTACCAGCTCGGCGACGACGTCCGGCACATCGACTGGAACGTCACGGCGCGGATGCTCGAGCCGTTCGTCCGGGAGACGATCGCCGACCGCGAGCTCGAGACCTGGCTCGCCGTCGACGTGAGCGCCAGCCTCGACTACGGCACCGCGGCCTGCGAGAAGGACGACCTCGCCGTCGCCGCCGCCGGTGCGGTCGCGTTCCTCACCCAGCGGGTGGGCAACCGGATCGGCGCCGTGCTCGGCCATCCGGGCGCCTTCCAGACCATCCCTGCGCGCTCCGGCCGCACCCACGTGACGGCCCTGCTGCGCTCGCTGATGACGAACCTCGACGCGCACGAGGGGGAGGCGCCGCTCTCCGCGCTGATCCGGCGCGTGGCCATGATGGCCAGGCGGCGCGGCCTCGTGATGGTCATCTCGGACTTCCTCGACGACGGCGACTGGGCCACCGAGATGCGCCGGCTGACCACGCGGCACGACGTGCTCGCGGTCGAGGTCGTCGACCCCATCGAGCTGGAGCTGCCGGACGTCGGGCTCATCTCCGTGGTCGACCCGGAGACGGGGCAGGGTCGCGACATCGACACCGGGTCCCGCACGATCCGGCGGCGGTACGCCGAGGAGGCGGGCGCGCAGCGGGCGCACATCGCCGCGGCGATCCGCGGCGCCGCGGCGGACCACCTGGTGCTGCGCACCGACAAGGACTGGCTGCACGACCTGGTGCGGTTCGTCGCCCAGCGCCGCGAACGGATCGCACGTAACGCGAGGAGGGCCCACTGATGCATCTGCTGTCCCCGGGTCGGCTGTGGCTGGCGTTCGTGCTGGCCGGGCTCGTGGCGCTCTACATCCTGATGCAGCTGCGGCGCAAGCGTTACGCGGTCCGGTTCACGAACGTCGCGATGCTCGACAAGATCGCGCCGCGCCGGCCGAGCTGGCGCAGGCACCTGCCCGCCGTGGCGCTCCTGCTGAGCCTGATCATCGTGCTGATCGCGGCTGCGCGTCCGGCGTACGCGGTGCGGGTGCCGCGGGAGCGCGCGACCGTGATCCTCGCCATGGACATCTCGCCGTCGATGCTGTCCGGCGACGTCAAGCCGAGCCGGCTCGCGGCGGCGAAGAAGGCCGCGAAGCAGTTCCTCGACACCGTCCCGCCGAAGATCAACGTCGGCCTCGTGTCGTTCGCCCGCAGCGGCAACATCAAGGTGCCGCCGACGACCGACCGCGCCGCGATGGCGACCGGGATCGACGACCTCCAGGTCGACAAGTACACGGCGATCGGCGAGGGCATCTTCGCCTCGCTCGACGCGGTGAAGCTGGCGCCAAAGCCGAAGAGCGGCGAGAAGAAGGTCCCGGCGGCGATCATCCTGATGTCCGACGGCGAGTCGACCATCGGCCGCTCGAACGACGAGGCGGCCGCGGCGGCGAAGCAGCAGAAGGTGCCCGTGTCGACGATCGCGTTCGGCACCGACACCGGCACCGTCACCATCGCGCCCGACCCGTTCCCGCAGACCGTGCCGCCCGACCCGGACGCGCTGAAGCAGATCGCCGACACGACCCACGGCAAGTTCTACGAGGCGAAGGACGCGAAGAAGCTCAGCCAGGTCTACCGCGACCTCGGCTCGTCGATCGGCTACGTCAAGTCGTATCGCGAGACCACCGGGCGCTGGGCGTTCTACTCGCTGGGGGCGCTGCTGCTGAGTGCGGTCATCGGGCTGTTGCTGACCAACAAGTTCCCGTGACGTGAATCGACCTGCCGCCGTCGCGCGGCCGACCGGCCCGTAGAGTGAGCACCCTCGCGTCCCACAACGCCGGAGGTTGCCGATGACGGCACGTGAGGTCCCGTTCTGGGGACCGGACTTCGCCCAACTGCAGGACGAGGACCCCGAGATCGCCGCCGTGATCCTCGGCGAGCTCGCCCGGTTGCGCGGCGGGCTCCAGCTGATCGCCAGCGAGAACTTCACCTCGCCCGCTGTGATCGCCGCGCTCGGCTCGACGCTCACCAACAAGTACGCCGAGGGCTACCCGCGCCGCCGCTACTACGGCGGTTGCGAGCAGGTCGACGTCGCCGAGGAGATCGCCGTCGCCAGGGCCAAGGAGCTGTTCGGCGCCGAGCACGCGAACCTGCAGCCGCACTCCGGCGCCCAGGCCAACTTCGCCGTCTACGCCGCGCTGCTGTCTCCCGGCGACACCGTGCTCGCCATGGACCTCAAGCACGGCGGGCACCTCACGCACGGCAGCAAGGTGAACTTCTCCGGCAAGTGGTTCGACGTCGTCTCCTACGGCGTCAGCAAGGAAGACGAGCTGATCGACTACGACGAGGTGCGCGACCTCGCCAAGCAGCACCGGCCGAAGATGATCGTGTGCGGCGCCACCGCGTACCCGCGGCTGATCGACTTCGCGGCGTTCCGGTCCATCGCCGACGAGGTGGACGCGAAGCTCGTCGTCGACGCCGCCCACTTCATCGGGCTGGTCGCCGGCGGCGCCATCCCGTCGCCGGTGCCGCACGCCGACGTCGTGAGCTTCACCACGCACAAGGTGCTGCGCGGCCCGCGCGGCGGCATGATCCTCTGCCGCGAGGAGCTCGGCAAGGCGATCGACAAGGCGGTGTTCCCGTTCGCGCAGGGCGGCCCGCTCATGCACGCGGTCGCGGCCAAGGCGGTGGCGCTTAAGGAGGCGCAGCAGCCGGCGTTCCGCGACTACGCGAAGCAGGTCGTCGTGAACGCGCAGGCGCTGGCCGCGGGCCTCGAGGCCGAGGGCATGCGCCCGGTCTCCGGCGGCACCGACACCCACCTCGCGTTGATCGACCTGCGCGGCATCGAGGTCACGGGCAAGGACGCCGAGGCACGGTGCGACGCGGCACGGATCACGCTGAACAAGAACGCGGTGCCGTTCGACCCGCAGCCGCCGATGACCGCGTCCGGCATCCGGATCGGTTCGCCGTCGGTCACCACGCAGGGCATGGGGGCCGGCGAGATGCGGCAGGTCGCGTCGCTGATCGGCCGTGCGGTACGCGACGAGGACGGCTCGGCGGCCGCGGGCATCGCCGAGG
>JAFMQP010000205.1 GCA_017354575.1 Acidothermales bacterium
CGCCGCGCCTGCGCAGCCCCGGCGGCCGCGGGTCGACGACGTCGGCGCGGGCAAGGACGCGGTGACCTCCCGGGTCGCGGACGAGCAACCGGTCGCCCGCGCGCAGCGGCAGCGGGCGCCGCAGCCGCAGCCGCGCGGACGTCGCACCCAGCGGGCGGACGTGGACGGGCACGCCGGCCGAGCCGACGTGGACCGTGAGATCGCCGCGCAGCTGCCCGGGATCTGCGGACACCACGGCGTCGGCGAGGTCCGTCGTCAGCCACCGGCCGGGCGTCAGCAGTGCGTCGCCGTGCCCGGCCTCGGCCCGGTCGACGCCGCGCAGGTTCACCGCCACCCGCGCGAACGCGGCGACCTCGTCGTGCGGCCGTTCCAGCGACTGAAGCGACCGGACGCGCACCGCCCGCCCGGTGGACGCGACGACCAGCTCGTCGCCCACGTGCAGCGTGCCGGCGGACAGCGTGCCGGTGACGACGGTGCCGGCGCCGGCGACGGTGAACGACCGGTCGACCCACAGCCGCACGTCCGCGTCCGGGTCGGGCGGCGGCAGCGCGTCGGTGAGCCGGGTCAGCTCGGCGAGGAGGTCGTCGAAGCCTGCGCCGGTGACCGAGCTGACCGCGACCGAACGCGGGCCGGCGAGGCTGGTGCCCGCCATCGCCTCCAGCGCGGCGCGCCTGGCCGGCTCCGGGTCGGCGAGGTCGCTGCGGGTGACGACGAGCAGCCCGTGGCGTACGCCGAACGCGTCCAGCGCCTCCAGGTGCTCGGCCGACTGCGGCATCCAGCCCTCGTCCGCGGCGACGACGAACAGCACGGCGGGCACCGGCCCGACGCCGGCGAGCATGGTGGGGACGAAGCGTTCGTGGCCGGGCACGTCCACGAACGCGACCTCCCGGCCGCCGGGCAGCGTGGTCCAGACGAAGCCGAGGCCGATGGTGAGGCCGCGCCTGCGCTCCTCGTCCCAGCGGTCCGGGTTCTGGCCGGTGAGCCGCTGGACGAGCGCGGACTTGCCGTGGTCGACGTGACCCGCGGTGGCGATCACCCGCACGCGAGCACCGCAGCCGACAGCAGCTCGTCCTGGTCGGGCCGGACGGTGCGGACGTCGAGCAGGCAGTGCCCGTCCTCGACCCGGCCCTGCACCGGGTCGGCGCCGGTGCGCAGCGCTGCGGCGTACCGCTCCGGCAGCGCGACCGCGACGCTCGGCAACCGCACGCCGGGTGCGCCACCGCCACCCACGACGGACTCGCACGGGACCGTCGCCGCGTCGGTTCCCTTGCCCCGCAGGGTTTCCACGATCCTCGTCGCACGCCTCCGCAGCTCGTCCACGTGGGCTTCGAGCGCTCGCACGGTGGGTGTGGCGGGGCCGCGCAGCGTCGCCTCGAGCGCGGCGAGGGTGAGCTTGTCGACGCGCACGGCACGGGCGGACGGATGGCGGCGCAGCCGCTCGACCAGCTGCGCGCGGCCGAGCAGCAGCCCGGCCTGCGGACCGCCGAGCAGCTTGTCGCCGCTCGCGGTGACCAGGTCGGCGCCTTCGCGCAGCGCGCCGGCGGCGTCCGGCTCGCGCGGCAACAGCGGGTGCGGACGCAACAACCCGGAGCCGACGTCTACGACGAGCGGCACGCCGAGGCCGGCGAGCCCGGCGACCGTGGGCGTGCCGACGAAGCCGGTGACGGTGTAGTTCGACGGGTGCACGCGCAGGACGAACGCCGTCTGGTCGCCGACGGCGTCCGCGAAGTCGGCGACGGACGTGCGGTTGGTGGTGCCGACCTCGCGCAGCCGCGCGCCCGCGGACTCCAGCAGGTCGGGGATGCGGAAGCCGTCGCCTATCTCCACCAGCTCGCCGCGGCTGACCACGATCTCCCGGCCGACGGCGAACGCCAGTGCGCAGAGCAGCAGCGCGGCGGCGTTGTTGTTGACGACGTGCGCGGCCTCCGCCTCCGGCACGGCGTCGAGGAGCGCGGCCGTCGCGGCGGCACCACGCCGGCCGCGGCGACCGGTGCCGAGGTCGAGCTCGACGTCGGTGGTGCCCGAGGCCGCGACGACGGCGTCGCGGGCGGCGTCGGACAGCGGGGCGCGGCCGAGGTTGGTGTGCACGATGACGCCGGTGGCGTTGACGACCGGACGCATCGACGAGGCGAGCGGGGGGAGCGCGGCGACCGCGGCGTCCGCGACGTCACCGGGAAGCAACGCACCGGAGCGCGCGGCGTCCTGCGCGGTGCGGATGGCGTCGAGCACGACGGCGCGGCCGAGCCGCCCGGCCGCCTCGGCGAGGCGAGGCTCGTGGAGCAGCCGGTCGGTGCCCGGGATGTCCGCGCGCGGGTCACCCATCGCGCGCCGTCCCGTGCGCGTGGCGGAGGCGGACGGGAATCGAACCCGCGAGCGACAGCTCCTGCCGCTCACCGGTTTTGAAGACCGGACCGGTCACCAGACCACCGCCTCCATGCTGCCTACCCTAGTGGCGGCAGGGTAGGGGAGGCTCATGACGGCCATGGACGCGTACCGGCTCACGCAGTTCGCACACGGCGGTGGCTGTGCGTGCAAGATCCCGCCCGGCGAGCTGGAGCGGGTGGTGGCGGGGCTAGCCGGGTCGGTGCCGGCGAAGGACCCCGCCGCCGACCTGCTCGTCGGGCTGGACGGCGGCGACGACGCGGCCGTCGTGCGGCTGGACGGCACGCGCGGTCTCGTCCTCACCACGGACTTCTTCACGCCCGTCGTCGACGACCCGTACGACTGGGGCCGGATCGCCGCGGCCAACGCGTTGTCCGACGTGTACGCCATGGGCGGGCGTCCCGTCGTCGCGGTGAACCTGCTCGCGTGGCCGCGCGACGTGCTGCCGACGGAGCTCGCGACCGAGGTGCTGCGCGGCGGTGTGGACGTCGCGCACCCGGCCGGCTGCCACGTCGCCGGCGGGCACAGCGTCGACGACCCGGAACCCAAGTACGGTCTCGCCGTCACCGGCAGCGTCGAGCTGGACCGGATGATCCGCAACGACGCCGGCCGGCCCGGCCTGCCGCTGACGCTCACCAAGCCGCTCGGCATCGGCGTCCTCAACAGCAGGCACAAGGCGACGGGGGAGAGGTTCCCGCAGGCGGTGGAGGCGATGGTGGCGCTGAACCGGGACGCCGCCGACGCCGCGACCGCGGCGGGCATCCGCTGCGGCACGGACGTCACCGGTTTCGGCCTGCTGGGCCACGCGTACAAGCTGGCCAGGGCGAGCGGCGTCACCGCCGTCGTCGACGCCGCGGCCGTGCCGTACCTCGACGGTGCGGTCGACACCGCGCGCGCCGGCTACGTCAGCGGCGGCACGCGGCGCAACCTCGACTGGGTGCGTCCGCACACCGGCCTCGACGGCGTCGACGAGCTGACCGCGCTGCTGCTCGCGGACGCGCAGACCTCGGGCGGCCTCCTGCTGGCGGGCGAGATCCCCGGCGCTGCGGTGGTCGGCGAGCTGGTGCCGCGCGGCGAGCACGCCCTCGTCGTCAGGACGTAGCGCGCGCCGGGCGCCGCCACCAGGCCCAGACGAAGACCCACGTCGTCAGCGCCATCAGCGTCATGCCGAACGGCACGTGCAGCGAGAGCATGCGCGACTCGCCGAACGCCTCCTGCGCGAAGCCGCCGGCGAAGATGACCGCGCTGACGATCGCCGGCCAGCCGGGGCCGCGACCGGGGCGCCACACCAGGATCGCGCCGACGAGCATCAGCAGGCCGAGGACGTTCACGACGAGGGCGCCCGTGCCGTGCAGGGTCTTCTCGGCCGCGACGTGGTCGAGCAACCCGCCGGCGGTCACGGCCTGCAGGAGTATCGCCGCGAGCTCCAGGGTGACGCCGACGCGCAGCACCCCGAGCATGCGCGGGCGAGCCTGTGCGCCCGGGAGGCCCGAGCCGGTCGCCGCGTCGGTCGCGGACATCCCTTGTGACACGGTGACCATCCTCCGGATCTCGATGGAACGGTTCGTCGCACCCAGTGTCGCGAGGTGCCTCCGCGCCGTCATCCGGCCGGCGGCGTCGATCTGGCTGCGCCCGCTGGGGTACGGGCGGGTGGCTGGCCTACGCCGGCCGCGGTACGGATACGTTTGTGGCACGTCCGCCGCAACGCCCCGGGAGGTCGCCGATGGAGTACCGGCAGCTGGGCCGGTCCGGCCTGCGTGTGTCGACGCTGACGATGGGCACGATGACCTTCGGCGGCAAGGGCCCGTTCGGCGACATCGGCGACACCGACGCCGCCGGGGCCAGGCGGCAGATCGACATCTGCCTCGACGCGGGCGTCAACCTGGTCGACACGGCGAACGTGTACTCGGCCGGCATGTCCGAACAGTTCGTCGGCGAGGCGATCAGGGGCCGGCGCGACGAGCTGCTCCTGTCGACCAAGGTGCGGATGCGCACGGGCCGCGGGCCGAACGCCGGAGGCCTCTCGCGGCACCACATCCGCGAGCAGGCCGAGGCGAGCCTGCGCCGGCTCGGCACCGACCACATCGACATCTACCACGTGCACGAGTGGGACGGGCAGACGCCGCTGGAGGAGACGCTGGAGACGCTCGACACGCTCGTGCGTTCCGGCAAGGTGCGCTACCTCGGCGTGTCGAACTACTCCGGCTGGCAGCTGCTCAAGGCCCTCGGCATCGCCGACGCGCGCGGCTACCAGCGCTTCGTCAGCAACCAGATCTACTACTCGCTGGAAAGCCGCGACGCCGAGTACGAGCTCGTCCCCGCGTCGCTCGACCAGGGCCTCGGCATCATGGTGTGGAGCCCGCTCGCCGGCGGCCTGCTGACGGGGAAGTACCGGCGCGGGCGGCAGGCGACCGAGGGCCGGCACCTCACCGACTGGGACGAGCCGCCCGTGCGCGACCAGGAGAAGCTCTACGACACGGTCGACACGGTCGTCGAGATCGCCGACGGGCACGGCGTCTCGCCGGCGCGGGTGTCGCTCGCGTACCTGCTCGCCAAGCCCGGCGTCACCACCCTCGTCGTCGGCGCCCGTCGTGACGAGCAGCTGCGCGACGACCTCGGCGCCGCCGACCTCACGCTGTCCGCCGACGAGATCGCCCGGCTCGACGAGGTGAGCGCACCGCCGCTGATCTACCCGCACTGGCACCAGGCCAACACCGCCGCCGACCGCCTCGGCGCCCCGGACCTGGCCCTGCACGGCCCCGCCCGGCCTGGCGCGCGCGGGCCTCGGCCCTGAGCTGCACGCGCGCGCCGGTTGCAGCTCAGGGGGTTGATCATGTTCACATGATCAACCCCGACCCCTCCGGCCGCCGGCGGGTCGGGCTGACAGCGGGTCAGACCGACTCGTCCTCGGTCGGTTCCGTGTCGCCGGCGTAGGTGCGCACGATGGCGACCGGGGCGGGCGCGTGGTGCAGCAGGGCCTGGCTGACCGACCCGAGCAGCAGGCCGCGGAAGCCGCCGCGGCCGCGGGAGCCGACGACCACGAGCAACGCGCCGTCGCCGGCGTTGACCAGCGCCTGCGCTGGCGGGCCGGGCAGGGCGTGCTCGGCGACGTCGACCTCGGGGTGCCGCTCGCGGCACTCGGCCAGCGCGGCCGCGAGCAGCTGGACGCCGGCCGCGCGCGCCGCGTCCGCGCCGGCCGCGGGGACGTCGCCCTCGCCGCCGTACACGGCGGTCACGCCCACCTGACGCCGCCGGGCCTCGTCGAACGCGAACCGCACCGCGCGTAAGGCGGTGGGTGAGCCGTCCACGCCCACGACGATCCGGCCGGCGCCGACGCCCTGGCCGTCGGTCCGTGGCCGCACCACGACGACGGGGCTCGCGGCGTGCGCGGCGACCGAGACGCCGACCGACCCGACCAGCAGCCCGGCGAAGCCGCCGAGCCCGCGGCTGCCGACCACGACCAGCTCGGCGCCCTTCGACTCGCGGATCAGCGTCGGCGCGGCCGCGCCGGGGATGACCTCGCCGGTGCACGCGACCTCGGGCGCGGCCTTCTTCGCGTGCTCGACCGCGGTGGTGACGACCGCGTCCGCGGCGTCTCGCAGGTCACCCACCGCCGGGTCGTACATGAACGCGGCGCCGGCACCGTACCCCGGCCAGAGGAACCCGTGCACGATGCGGAGGGGCCGTTGCCGCAGCGCCGCCTCCTCGGCCGCCCACGCGGCGGCGTCCATGGCCGCGTCCGACCCGTCGACGCCCACGACTACCGCGTCCGGTGCCATCTCGTGTCCTCCCCGTCGACTCACCAGGTGCGTCCAGCGTAGTGCGCGGTGGCGGAAAGTCGCTCACCGTGCGTGCGCCGGACGACGGGCTACCGCGGGGGGATGCTGCGTCCGTTGACGAGCTCGATCTCGATCCGGACGAACCCGCCGACGTCGTCATGGGTCCACGGCTCCAACGGCATCAGCGCCAGCTCGGTGAGCTCGTCCGGGTCGACGACGGTGCACGCGCGGCCCACGACCGTGACGCTCCAGCCGGTGTTCGTCACCGGGTCGAACCTGTCGGCCTCGAACGCGACCACGGCGCCGTGGACGGACTCGGCCACCCCGTCGCTGTCGCAGGCACGGAAGACGACGGTGTCGCCGTGCACGGCGAACACGACCGGCTGGACCGCCGGCAGTGCCTGGTCGGTGAAAACGACGCGACCGATCGGCGCCTCGGCGAGCAGGCGCAGGCACTCGGCCCGGTCGAGCACATCCAGGCCCGCTGATTCGCGCATCACACACCCACACCGTTCGGACGACGTGGGGGTACCGTCCCTTCTCGGCGTGCGGCCTGCCAGGGGCGAAGGTCCCTGCCTCCCCCTACTGGTTCGCCTCGAACTCCGCGCGCGACAGCACGTGCGCGTCCGGGCCGGGGAAGACGAGGGCCTCGGCCTCGCTACCCGACCAACGGACGCGGTACGGGGGAGCGCCGTCGGCGCCTGTCACCTCGGTGATCTCGCCGACGCGCCGGGGGCTGTCGACGGTCGTACCCTCGACGATCAGCCGGTCACCGACATTTGCCTTCATCGTCGCCTCCACGTTCGTGGACGAGACCTTCGTCCCACGATAACGCCGGCGGCTCGCGGCGATCAGCCCACCAGGTCCTTCACCGCCGCGGTCAGCTGGGTGAGCGCGGTCTTGGCGTCCGAGAACAACATGCCGGTCTTCG
>JAFMQP010000029.1 GCA_017354575.1 Acidothermales bacterium
CGCAACCGCCACGTGGCGGACGCGCTGCACCGGCGCGGCCTCGGCACCGTGCTCATGGACCTGCTGACCGGCGACGAGGAACGCCACGACGCGCTCACCCGGGAGCTGCGCTTCGACGTCGCGCTGCTTGCCGGCCGGCTCGCCGGCGTCGTCGACCTGCTCGCCGCGCGGGAGGAGACGGCGGACCGCCCGGTCGGCCTGTTCGGCGCCAGCACCGGCGCCGCGGCCGCCGTCGTGGCGGCGGCGGAACGACCCGCGCGCGTCGGCGCCGTCGTGTCCCGCGGCGGCCGGGTCGACCTCGCCGCGGACGCGTTCGACCGGCTGCGTGCGCCGCTGCTGCTCGTCGTCGGAGGCGACGACCGAACGGTGCTTGACCTGAACCGGAGCGCGATGCGTGACGTGCCGGGCGTCGTCGACCTGAGCGTCGTGCCCGGCGCGACCCATCTGTTCGAGGAACCAGGCACGCTGGACGAGGTCGCGCGTCTCGCCGGCGACTGGTTCACCCGGCACCTCGGCGCGGCGCCGGCGACGCCGCCGGTGAGCTGACTGGGAGGAGGGGCCATGCGGTTCGCGGACCGGCAGGACGCCGGACGACGGCTGGCCGCGGATCTGGAGCGGCTCCAGCTCCGCGGTCCGGTGGTGCTCGCGCTGCCGCGAGGCGGTGTGCCGGTCGGGGCCGAGGTGGCGACGGCGTTGGGTGCCCCTCTCGACGTGTTCGTCGTCCGGAAGCTCGGCGCGCCGCACCAGCCGGAGCTCGGCATCGGCGCCGTGGCCGAGGGCCGGGACGAGCCGGTGCTCGGAGAGCACGCCTGGCAGCTGCTGTCCGGCCCGGACCAGCTGCGCGAGGCCGTCGACGCCGAACGGGCGGAGCTGGCCCGCCGCGTCGACCGTTACCGCCGCGGCCGGCCGCTGCCCGCCGTCGCCGACCACGACGTGGTCGTCGTCGACGACGGTCTCGCCACGGGTGTCACGGCGGAGGCCGCGGTGGCGGCGCTGCGTGACCGGCGTCCACGGCGGATCGTCTTCGCCGCGCCCGTCGCGGCCGCGGACACCAAGGACCGGATCAGCACGCTCGCCGACGAGGTCGTCTGCGTGTCCTGTCCGGCGCAGCTCATGGCGATCGGCATGTGGTACGACGACTTCACCCAGGTGAGCGACGACGAGGTGCTCGAGATCCTGGACCGCTCAGCCCGGATGTCTTGCGATCACGGGAGGGACGGCGGCGGCGCCGTGGCGTAACGCCAGGGCCACGACGCAGTCGTCCTCGTCCCACTGCTCGAACCACCAGGCGCGTTCGTCGTCCGCGAGCGACGGTGCCAGCCGCGCGCGGACCGGCACGGCGGAGGGGTCGAACTCGCAGGCGGAAAGCGGCAGCACGACGCCGTCTCCGCGCGCCTTGGCGTACGCCTCCTTCAGCGTCCAGTAGCGGAAGAACTCCGCCCTGCGCGCCGCGCCGGCGAGCCCGTCGAGCCGACCCCGCTCGGCGGCGGAGAGCACACCACCGGCGAGCAGGTCGACGTCGGCCGCGGCGTCCGAACGCTCCACGTCGATACCGCACGGGATGCCGTCGGTCACGACGCACGCCACCGTGCCGTGCGTGTGGCTCAGGTTGAACCGCAACCCACGGTGGGCCTCGGGTTCGTCCACCTCCGGCCGGCCGCGCGGCCCGGTGCGGAACGTCCACGCCCCGGGTGCGACGGACGGGGCGCGGGCGCTCAGCGCGTGCCGCACCAGGCCGTGCGCGGCGAGGTAGCCGAGCCGGTCGGCCTCTACCCGGAAGGCCGGCAGCCGGTCGCGTTCGTCGGCCGAGAGCACCCGCTCCAGCCGCGCGAGCGTGCCGTCGCGGACGAGCCGGGCCACGGCGAGCACCCACACGTCGACGGCCACGACGCGAAGGCTAGTACCGCTCGAGCAGCGGGCGATACGGTCGGCGTACCGCCGCCATCCGCGAGGAGTGAGCCACCCGTGCACGACGACCGGTTCCTGGTCGAAGCCCGGCTCGACCGGGCGCTGCGTGAGCGCATCCGCCCGGCGGTCTACTCCCGGTCGGCCACGCTGGACGTCGCGCGCTGGGACGCACCGGGCGAGCCGGTGCCGGTCGCCGAGGGTCTCGCCGCGCCGTACGCCGAGGCGAACGTGGGCGATGCGTGGGGACCGCCGTGGGGCACCACCTGGTTCAGGCTGACCGGCGAGGTACCCGACGGCTGGGCCGGTCGTACCGTCGAGCTGGTGGTCGACCTCGGCTTCGACGTCTTCGCCACGGGGTTCCAGGCCGAGGGGCTCGTCTACACCGCGGGCGGCACCGCGGTGAAGGGGCTGAACCCGCGCAGCGCATGGGTGCCGGTCGCGGACGCCGCCGCCGGCGGCGAGAGCGTGGAGTACTTCGTCGAGGCCGCCGCCAACCCCGCCATCGGCGGGCCGGTCACGCCGATGGGCGACCCGCAGACGGCCGGCACCGGACCGCTGTACCGGCTCGTCCGCGCCGACGTCGCCGTCCTCGACACCGAGGTGTGGGAGCTCGTGCAGGACCTCGAGGTGCTCGACGGCCTGATGCGCGAGCTCTCCGACGAAAGCCCGCGGCGGTGGGAGATCCTGCGCGCCGTCGAGCGGGCCCTCGACGCGGTCGACCTGTGGGACGTCGCCGGCACCGCGAAGTCCGCGCGCCAGGAGCTGGACGGCGTGCTCACCAAGCGGGCCGAACAGAGCGCGCACCGGATCTCGGCGGTCGGCCACGCGCACATCGACTCCGCGTGGCTCTGGCCGTTGCGCGAGACGGTGCGCAAGGTCGCGCGCACGGCCGCCAACGTCACGGCACTGATGGACGACCACCCGGAGTTCGTGTTCGCGATGTCGCAGGCGCAGCAGCTCGCCTGGATCAAGGAGCACCGGCCGGAGGTGTACACGCGGGTGCGGGAGAAGGTCGCGGCCGGGCAGTTCGTCCCCGTCGGCGGCATGTGGGTCGAGTCCGACACGAACATGCCGGGCGGCGAGGCGATGGCCAGGCAGTTCGTGCACGGCAAGCGGTTCTACCTCGACGAGTTCGGCATCGACACGCAGGAGGTGTGGCTGCCCGACTCGTTCGGCTACTCGGCCGCGCTGCCGCAGCTCGTCCGGCTGTCCGGCTCGCGCTGGTTCCTCACGCAGAAGATCTCCTGGAGCCAGTTCAACGCGTTCCCGCACCACACGTTCTGGTGGGAGGGCATCGACGGCACCCGTGTCTTCACGCACTTCCCGCCGATGGACACGTACAACTCCGAGCTGTCCGGCCGCGAGCTCGCGCACGCGTCCCGCAACTTCCGGGACAAGGGATACGCCACCTGCTCGCTGGCGCCGTTCGGTCACGGCGACGGCGGCGGCGGGCCGACCCGCGAGATGCTCGCCCGCGCGCGGCGTACCGCCGACCTCGAGGGTTCCCCGCGCGTCGTGATCGAGCCGCCCGCGGCGTTCTTCACCGGTGCGGAGGAGGAGTACGGCGAGCGTGCGCCGGTGTGGTCGGGCGAGCTGTACCTCGAGCTGCACCGCGGCACGTACACGTCGCAGGCGAAGACCAAGCAGGGCAACCGGCGCAGCGAGCACCTGCTGCGCGAGGCCGAGCTGTGGTGTGCGGCGGCCTCGGTGTACGCCGGCGCCGAGTACCCGTACGAGCGGCTCGACCGGTTGTGGAAGACCGTGCTGTTGCACCAGTTCCACGACATCCTGCCCGGCTCGTCGATCGCGTGGGTGCATCGCCAGGCGCGGGAGACGTACGCCGCCGTGGCGGACGAGCTCGGCGAGATCGTCGATGCGGCGCAGACGACGCTGGCGGGTACGGGCACCGGCTCGGTCGTGTTCAACGCGGCGCCGCACGCGCGCGACCACGTGCCTGCGCTCGGCGCGGCACCGGTCACCGGCACGGCGTTCACCGCGCCGCAGCCCGCCGGTGCCGGGTACGTCCTCGACAACGGGCTGCTGCGCGTCGTCGTCGACGCCGCGGGCCTTCTGACGTCGGTCTACGACGTGCGCGCCGACCGCGAGGTGCTCGCGCCCGGCGCGGTGGGCAACCTGCTGCAGCTGCACCAGGACCTGCCGAACTTCTGGGACGCATGGGACGTGGACGTGTTCTACCGCAACACCGTCACCGACCTCGCGCACGGCGGCACGGTGACCGTCGAGGACGAGGGACTGCGGGTCGAGCGGGCGTTGGGCGCCTCGTCCGTGACGCAGCTGCTGCGGCTGCCGGCGGGTGAGCCGCGGCTCGACATCGACACCGAGGTCGACTGGCACGAGCGGGAGAAGTTCCTGAAGCTCGCGTTCCCGCTCGACGTCCACGCCGACCGGTCGGCGGCGGAGACCCAGTTCGGCCACGTCTTCCGCAACACGCACACGAACACCACGTGGGACCTCGCGAAGTTCGAGATCTGCGCGCACCGGTTCGTGCACGTGGCCGAGCCGGGCTACGGCGTCGCGCTCGTCAACGACTCGACGTACGGGCACGACGCCTCCCGCACGACCCGCGCGGACGGCGGCACGACGACGACGGTGCGTGCGTCGTTGCTGCGCGCGCCGCGGTTCCCCGACCCCGAGACCGACCAGGGCGTGCACACGTTCCGGCACGCGCTCGTCGCGGGGGCGACGATGGCCGACGCGGTGCGCGAGGGCTACCGGATCAACCTGCCCGCCCGCCTCGTGCCCGGTGCCGGGACGGTCGAGCCGCTGGTGTCGCTGGACGCCGACGCGATCGTGGTCGAGGCGGTCAAGCTCGCCGACGACCGGTCCGGCGACGTCGTCGTCCGTGTGTACGAGTCGCTCGGCGGTCGCGCGACCGCATTGCTGTGCACCGGTTTCCCGCTCGCGCACGTCACCGGGACCGACCTGCTCGAGCGCCCGCTCGACGGCGCCCGCGGGTACGACGTGACGGACGACTCGGTGCGGCTGACGCTGCGGCCGTTCGAGGTGGTCACCTTGCGCCTGCGCCGCGCCTGACCCGTCGGCTACGGCTTGCGCGCGCGGACGATGGCGGAGTACATGCCGTCGGCCACGTCGTGGGTGCGCACGACCTCGACGTCGGCGAACCCGGCCGCGTTCAGGCCCTCCCGGTACTCGCTGGTCGAGAGGGCGCCCGCGATGCAGCCGACGTAGTCGCCGCGCTCGGCGCGGTCCGCCGGTGACAGCCGGTCCTCCGCGACGACGTCGCTGACGCCGAGCCGCCCGCCGGGACGCAGCACACGGAACGCCTCCGCGAACACCGCGGCCTTGTCGGTGGACAGGTTGATGACGCAGTTGGAGATGACGACGTCCACGGTCTCCGCCGGAAGCGGTACCGCCTCGATCGGGCCGCGGAGGAACTCGGCGTTCGTGACGCCGGAACGCCGCTTGTTCGCGTTCGCGAGCGCCAGCATCTCGTCGGTCATGTCGACGCCGTACGCCGTGCCCGTCGGGCCGACCCGCCGCGCGGACAGCAGCACGTCGATGCCGCCGCCGGAGCCGAGGTCGAGCACCGTCTCGCCGGGACGCAGGTCGGCGACGGCGAACGGGTTGCCGCAGCCGAGACTGGCGGCGAGCGCCTCGGCCGGCAGCGAGTCGCGCTCGTCCGCGGAGTAGAGCTGCGCGCCGAAGCCCTCTTCCACCTCGTCCGCCGCGCCGCCGCAGCACGACTCGCTCGAGCAGCACGACGTGCCCGAACCGGTGCCGACGGCCGTGGCAGCGGCGGCGTACCGGCTGCGTACCCGCTCGCGGAGATCATCGTCCGTGGTCATCGCCGTTCCTCTCCTCTATCGACAGCCGTCAATGGAGGAGACTGGCAGATCCATCGACAACTGTCAATGAATCCGCGAGGGCGACGGCTCGGTCAGGGGGCGGCCCGGCGCAGCCGGTCGGCGACGGCGCGGACGTGCTCGACGAGCTCGGGCGGGTCGACGACCTCGAATTCGACGTCGAGCTGGGCGAGGTACAGCGGCACCAGGGGAAGCGACGGGACTCCCACCCGGAGCAGGCAGGTCCGTTCGTCCACCGCCTCGAGCACCGCCGAGGTCGGCGACACCCGCGGTGCCATCGCCTCGGCCGGCGCGTGCAGCCGCGCGGTCACGTGGTAGCGATAGGGCGCGTTGGCCACGGCGTCGGACACGTACGCCGCGATGTCCGCGGCGGGTGGCTCGCGCGGGGTGAACCGCTGCCGCGTCGACGGCGTGCCCTCGACGCGGTCGACCCGGTAGGTCCGCCAGTCGTCGCGGTCGACGTCCCAGCCGACGAGGTACCAGCGCCGCCCGGTGTGCACGAGCCGCAGCGGTTCGACCAGCCGACGGCTCGTCTCGCCACCGTGGCTGCGGTAGTCGAACCGCAGCCTGACGTGGTCGCGTACGGCCGCCGCGACGGCCGTCAGCAGCCCGGCGTCGACGGTCGGCGCGCCGCCGAGCAGCGGCACGACGGCCGACTGGAGCGCGTCGACGCGGTGCCGCAGCCGGGACGGCAGCACCTGCTCGAGCTTCGCGAGCGCACGGACCGAGCTCTCCTCGATACCGGCGACGGTGCCGCCTGCGGCGCTGCGCAGGCCGACCGCGACGGCGACCGCCTCCTCGTCGTCGAGCAGCAGCGGTGGCACGTCGGCGCCGGACTCGAGCCGGTAGCCGCCGGCGACGCCGCTGGCCGAGTGCACCGGATAGCCGAGCGAGCGCAGCCGGTCGACGTCGCGCCGGACGGTGCGGACGTCGACCTCGAGCCGCCCGGCGAGCTCCTGGCCGGACCAGTCCCGACGGGTCTGCAGCAGCGACAGCAGACGGAGCAGGCGGGCGGACGTGGCGAGCATGCTGCCGATTCTGGCACCGGTCGAGGACAGTAACCGTCCGCGAGGGCCCGTAGCGTGACGGCCATGACAGACACCGAGATCCGCCCGTTCCGTATCGACGTCCCCGACGCCCAGCTGGTCGACCTGCGTGGCCGGCTCGCCCGCACCCGCTGGCCGGACGAGCCGGCCCACGCGGGCTGGGACCTCGGCGTGCCCGTGGCGTACGTCCGCGAGCTCGCCGAGCACTGGCGCACCGGCTACGACTGGCGCGCGCACGAGGCCGAGCTCAACGCGTACCCGCAGTTCACCACGACCGTCGACGGGGCGAACGTGCACTTCCTGCACGTCCGCTCGCCCGAGCCGGACGCCGTACCGCTCGTCGTCACGCACGGCTGGCCCGGGTCGGTGGTCGAGTTCCTCGACATCATCGGCCCGCTCACCGATCCTCGCGCGCACGGCGGCGACCCGGCGGACGCCTTCCATGTGGTCGTGCCGTCGATCCCCGGGTACGGCTTTTCCGGCCCGACGCCCGACCGCGGCTGGAACGTCGACCGGATCGCGCGGGCCTGGGCCGAGCTGATGACGCGCCTCGGCTACGAGCGGTTCGGCGCCCAGGGCGGCGACTGGGGCGCGAGCATCTCACGCGAACTCGGCCTGCTCGTGCCCGAACGGATGACCGGCGTGCACCTCACCATGCTCGTCACCGCCGTGCCGGACGAGCCCGAGCCGCCGTTGACGGACGACGAGCGCGCCAAGCTGGACCGCGCCAACCGGTTCCGCGCCGAGGGCCTGGGGTACGGCGCGATCCAGTCGACCCGCCCGCAGACGCTGGCGTACGCGCTCACCGACTCGCCGGCGGGGCAGCTCGCCTGGATCGCGGAGAAGTTCGTCGAGTGGACCGACTCCGCGAAGCCGGGCGACGCCGTCGACCGCGACCGGCTGCTCACGAACGTCTCCGTCTACTGGTTCACGGCGACGGCGGGCTCGTCCGCGCGGCTGTACCACGAGGCGGCCCGCAGCGGCCAGTGGGGGCCGCCGCCGCGGTCGACCGCGCCGACCGGCGTCGCGGTGTTCCCCAAGGAGATCGCGCCCCCGATCCGTCGGTTCGCGGAGCCGGACAACAACGTCGTGCACTGGACGGAGTTCGACCGCGGCGGGCACTTCGCCGCGATGGAACAGCCGGAACTGCTCGTCGCGGACGTGAGAGCGTTCTTCCGTGGCCTCAGGTGACACGCTCACGGTGCGGGCGCTGAACCGTGCGACGCTCGCCCGGCAGCACCTACTCGCCCGCACCGACGCGCGGGTGCTCGACGTCGTCGAGCACCTCGTCGGCCTGCAGGCGCAGGCGCCGCTGCCGCCGTACTTCGGGCTGTGGTCGCGCATCGAGGGGTTCACGCCGGACGACCTCGCCGAGCGGCTGCTGGACCGCGGCGTCGTGCGCATCGCGGTGATGCGCAGCACCGTCCACCTGGTGAGCGCCCGCGACTGCCTGCCGGTGCGAGCCGTTGTGCAGCCCTCGCTGGAACGTCAGCTGCGCGGCGCGAGCCCGTATCGGCCCGGTCTTTCCGGCGTCGACGTCGAGGCCGTCGCGGCGGCCGCTCGCGAGATCGTCGACGACGAGCCGCGGACGGCGAAGCAGCTCGGCGTCGAGCTCGCGAAGCGTTGGCCCGACTGGGATCCCGAGGCCATGGCGTTCGCCGCACGCGCCCTGTTGCCGCTCGTGCAAGTGCCGCCGCGCGGAGTGTGGGGCAGGAGCGGGCAGCCGACGCTGACCACGGCGCAGGCGTGGCTGGGCGACGACGGTGCCCGCACGCTGACAGTCGCCGACGTGCTGACGCGGTACCTCGGCGCGTTCGGTCCCGCGTCCGCCGCGGACATGCAGACCTGGTCCGGGCTCACCGGCCTGCGTGCGGTGGTGGAGGAGATGCGGCCGCGGCTGCGGGTGTTCCGCGACGGGAGCGGGCGGGAGCTGTTCGACCTGCCCGACGCGCCGCGTCCGGACGCCGACACGCCCGCGCCGGTGCGGCTGGTCGCGGAGTTCGACAACCTGCTGCTCTCGCACGCCGAGCGCACCAGGGTGATCTCGGACGAGCACCGCGCGCGGTTGTTCGGTACCCGCAACGCCGTGTTCCCAGGCACGGTGCTCGTCGACGGGTTCGTGGCGGGCACGTGGCGGCTGGAACGCAAGCGCGGCACGGCGACGGTGACGCTTACGCCGTACCGCCGCTGGCGCAAGCGCGACGCCGCGGCGGTCGAGCGCGAGGCGTGCCGGCTGCTGGCGTTCGCGGCCCCGGACGCCGAGGTCACCGACGTCCTCACCGGTCATGCGGTACCCTGAACCCATGCGAGCTCGGCTGCTCCTTCGCCGGCCGCACTGACGGAACGGACTCCGAAGTCGGTGCGGCTGCCCCTCCTGCGTGAGGGGTTTTTCCATTTCAAGGCCGACTCGACCACCCGAGGAAGGAAGCATGAGCGAGCAGCCAGGAGTCACCGAGGCCCCGTTCCGGTACACGCCCGCCCGCGCCGCCGAGATAGAGACGAAGTGGCAGGAGCGGTGGCGCAAGGAGCGGGTCTACGAGGCGCCCAACCCCGCGGGGTCCCTGGCCGAGCCGGAGGCGATCCGCGGCCGCCCCAAGTTCTTCGTCCAGGACATGTTCCCGTACCCGTCAGGCGACGGCATGCACGTCGGGCACCCGCTGGGATACGTGGGCACGGACGTGCTGGCCAGGTACATGCGGATGCGCGGCTACAACGTCCTGCACACCATGGGCTTCGACGCGTTCGGCCTGCCCGCCGAGCAGTACGCCGTGCAGACGGGCCAGCATCCGCGCATCACCACCGAACGCAACATCGCCGCCATCCGCCGCCAGCTGGCGATGCTGGGCATGGGCCACGACACCCGGCGCAGCGTCGAGACCACGGACCCGAAGTACTACAAGTGGACGCAGTGGATCTTCCTGCGGCTGTTCCACTCGTTCTACGACGCCGAGCAGGACCGCGCGCGCCCGGTCACCGACCTGGTCGCGGAGTACGAGAGCGGCGTGCGCGCGACGCCGGACGGCCGGCCGTGGGCCGAGCTGACCGAGCCCGAGCGGCGCGCGGTCGTCGACGGCCAGCGGCTGGCGTACGTCTCCGACGTGCCGGTCAACTGGTGTCCCGGCCTGGGCACGGTGCTGTCCAACGAGGAGGTCACCAGCGAGGGCCGCAGCGAGCGCGGCAACTTCCCCGTGTTCCGGCGCAGCCTGGGCCAGTGGATGCTGCGCATCACCGCGTACGCCGACCGGCTCACCGACGACCTGGACCTGATCGACTGGCCGGAGCCGATCAGGGTCATGCAGCGCAACTGGATCGGCCGCTCGCACGGCGCGAACGTCACGTTCCCCGTCGACACCGCGGACGGGGAGCGGCGCGGCATCGAGGTGTTCACCACCCGTCCCGACACGCTGTTCGGCGCCACGTTCATGGTGCTCGCGCCCGAGCACCCGCTCGTCGACGAGATCACGCCGGCGGCATGGCCGGAAGATGAGCTTCCGGGGCAGTGGACGAACGGCGCCGCCACGCCCGCCGAGGCGGTACGCGGGTACCGCGCGTCCATCGGCGGCAAGAGCGACATCGAGCGCCAGGTCGAGTCGCGGGAGAAGACCGGCGTGTTCACCGGCGCCTACGCCGTCAACCCCGTCAACGGCGCGCGGATCCCCGTCTTCGTCGCCGACTACGTGCTGCTCGGCTACGGCACCGGCGCCATCATGGCGGTGCCCGGGCAGGACGAGCGCGACTGGGCGTTCGCCGAGCAGTACCGGCTGCCGATCGTCCGCACCGTGCAGCCGCCCGCAGGATTCGACGGCAAGGCGTACGTCGGCGAAGGGCCGGCCGTCAACAGCACGAACCCGGAGACCGGGCTGAGCCTGGACGGGCTGGGCATCGAAGACGCCAAGGAACGCATCATCGCGTGGCTGGAGGAGCAGGGCCACGGTAGCGGCACGGTGACCTACAAGCTGCGCGACTGGCTGTTCAGTCGGCAGCGGTACTGGGGCGAGCCGTTCCCGATCGTGTTCGACGAGCACGGCCCGATCGCCGTCCCCGGCGACCAGCTGCCGGTGGAGCTGCCGGACGTCCCCGAGTACGCGCCGAAGACGTACGACCCCGACGACGCCGACAGCGAGCCGGTGGCGCCGTTGAGCCGCGCCACCGACTGGGTGAACGTGACGCTGGATCTGGGTGACGGCCCGAAGCAGTACCGCCGCGAGACCAACACGATGCCCAACTGGGCGGGGTCCTGCTGGTACGAGCTGCGCTACGCCGACCCGGACAACGACGAGATCTTCTGCGACCCGGCCAACGAGGCGTACTGGATGGGGCCGCAGGGCGACGGCGACCACGCGGGCGGCGTCGACCTGTACATCGGCGGCGTCGAGCACGCGGTGCTGCACCTGCTGTACGCGCGGTTCTGGCACAAGGTGCTGTACGACCTGGGTCACGTGTCCAGCAGGGAGCCGTTCCACCGGCTGGTCAACCAGGGCTACATCCAGGCGCCCGCGTACACCGACGCCCGCGGCGTGTACGTGCCCGCCGCGGAGGTCGAGGAGGTGACCCGCGACGGTGAGCCGGTGTTCCTGTACCAGGGGCAGCCGGTCAACCGCGAGTTCGGGAAGATCGGCAAGAGCCTGAAGAACGTCATCACACCGGACGACATGTGCGAGCAGTACGGCGCCGACACGTTCCGCGTGTACGAGATGTCGATGGGTCCGTTGGTCGCGTCCAAGCCGTGGGAGACGCGGGCGGTCGTCGGCGCGCAGCGGCTGCTGCAACGCGTGTGGCGCAGCGTCGTCGACGAGCAGACCGGCGAGTCGCGGATCACCGACGAGCCGGCCGGGCCGGAGCTGCGCAATGCGCTGCATCGTGCGATCGCGGGCGTCCGCACCGACTACGAGGGCCTGCGGTTCAACACCGCGATCGCGAAGGTCACCGAGCTGAACAACCTGCTGACCCAGACGCCGGGCGACACGCCGCGCGAGGTCGCCGAGCCGCTGGTGCTGCTGCTGGCGCCGGTGGCGCCGCACGTGGCCGAGGAGCTGTGGGAGCGGCTGGGGCACGACGAGTCGCTGGTGCACGCGCCGTTCCCCGAGGCCGACCCGCGGTACCTGGTCGCGGAGACCGTCGTCTACCCGGTGCAGGTGGCGAAGAAGGTGCGCGGCCGGATCGAGGTGCCGGCGGACGCCGCCGAGGACGCCGTCCGCGAGGCTGCGCTGGCCGACGAGGGAGTGCGGCGCGCGCTGGCCGGCCGCGAGCCGCGCAAGGTCATCGTGGTGCCGGGCCGCATGGTGAGCATCGTCGTCTGAGACCTGCCGCCGGCCCGTCGGTAGGGTCGACGCATGACCGAGAGCCGCGTGGCGGTGGTCACGGACTCGACGGCGTACCTGCCGGCCGAGCTCGTCCGTGCCCACGGGATCACGGTCGTGCCCTTGCAGGTCACCGTCGACGACGACACCGGCGACGACGGCGCGGACGTCACTGCGCACGACGTCGCCGAGGCGTTGCGCGACAGGCGCAGGGTCACCACGTCCCGTCCCGCGCCGGACCGGTTCGCGGTCGCGTACGCGGCCGCCGCGCGCTCGGGCGCCCACGCGATCGTGTCGAGCCACGTCTCCGCGCGGATGTCGAGCACGCTCGACAGCGCCAGGCTCGCGGCGGCGTCCGCGCCGGTGCCGGTGGAGGTGGTCGACTCCCGCAGCATCGGCATGGGCCTGGGTTTCGGCGTACTCGCCGCGGCCGAGGCGGCGGCCGACGGTGCGCCGGCCGCCGAGTGCGCGGGGATCGCGGCCGAACGGTCCCGGTCGACCGACGCGTTCTTCTACGTCGACACCCTCGAGTACCTGCGTCGCGGCGGGCGCATGGGCGCGGCGGCGAGCCGCGTCGGCGACGTCCTCATGGTGAAGCCGCTGCTGCAGCTCAGGGACGGTCAGATCGCGCTGTTCGAGAAGGTGCGCACGTCCGCGAAAGCGTTGGCACGGCTGGAGGAGATCGCGGTGTCGGCGGCGTCCGGCGGCCCGGGCACGTCGGTGGACGTCGCGGTGCAGCATCTCGGCGCCGCCGAACGCGCCGAGCACCTGGCCGCGCGGTTGAGGCGGCAGCTGCCCCGGCTGCGTCATGCGTACACCGGCGAGGTGGGTGGCGTGGTCGGCGCACACGTCGGGCCCGGCATGATTGCCGTGACCGTGTCCAGGCACCGCCCGGGGAAGTGAGGAACCGCCATGCCCGTCGCCGTGCTCGCGGACATCCACGGGAACCTGCCCGCGCTGGACGCCGTGCTGGCCGACGTCGCGGCGGCCGGCGTCGACACCGTCGTGCTGAACGGGGACATGGCGACCGGCCCGATGCCCGCGGAGACCCTCGACCGGCTCGCCGGGCTCGGCGACCGCGCGGTCTGGGTGCGCGGCAACTGCGAGCGCGAGCTGGTCGCCGCGTTCGACGGCACGCTCGACCCGGCGCTTCCCGACGAGGCACGCGTGCCGACGGAGTACTGCGCGGCACGCATCACCCGGGAACACCGCGACCTGCTGGCGGGCCTGCCGACGTCGGTGACGCTCGACGTGGACGGTCTGGGCGCGGTGCGGTTCTGCCACGCGACGGCGCGCAGCGACACCGGGATGGTGCTCGTCGACTCGCCGGTCGACGCGTACCGCGACGCGTTCGCTGGCGTGGGCGAGCCGACCGTCGTGCTCGGCCACACCCACATGCCGTTCGACCGGCTGGCCGACCGCCGCAGGTTCGTCAACGCGGGCAGCGTCGGCATGCCGTACGGCGGCGTCGGGGCGTTCTGGGCGCTGCTCGGCCCGGACGTCGTGCTGCGCCGCACGCCGTACGACCTCGACGCCGCCGCGGCCCTGCTGCGTGACGCGGCACCCGAGTACCCCGGGATCGACGAGTTCGTCGCCGAGAACGTCCGCACCACGGCGTCCGACGCCGAGGCCCTCGCGGTGTTCTCCCGCGCGGCGCGGGCAAAGTCGTGACCGACGAGGCGACGTTCACGACGCTGGTGGAGCGGCACCGCGCCGAGCTGCGGGTGCACTGCTACCGCATGGTCGGGTCGCTCGACGAGGCGGAGGACCTCGTGCAGGAGACCTTCCTGCGCGCATGGCGACGGCGGGAGACGTACGAGGGCAGGTCCACGCTCAGGGCGTGGCTGTACCGGATCGCGACGAACGCGTGCCTCGATCTGCTCGACGGGCGGGCGCGGCGCGTCCTGCCGCACCACCTGGCGCCGCCCGAGGCGTCCGGCGCCGGAGCCGTCGCGCGCTCGGACGTGCCGTGGCTGCAACCCTTTCCTGACCGGCTGCTCGAGCCGGTGGCGCCGCGGGACGCCGAGCCGGACGCCGTCGCCGTGACGCGCGAGACGATCGAGCTGGCGTTCCTCGCCGCGATCCAGCACCTGCCGCCGGCCCAGCGTGCCGCGCTGATCCTCCGCGACGTGCTCGGCTGGCCGGCGCGGCAGGTCGCCGACCTGCTCGACACGAGCGTGGCCGCGGCGAACAGCGCACTGCAACGGGCTCGTGCCACGATGCGCACGCAGCTGCCGGAACGCCGGCTGGACTGGGCTCCCGCCACCGCGTCGAGCGAGGAGGAGCGTGCGGTGCTCCGCCGTTACATGGCCGCGATGGAGCGCGCGGACCTCGACGCCGTGGCGGACCTCCTGGCCGAGGACGTGCGCGCGACGATGCCGCCGTACCCGTTGTGGTTCCAGGGCCGCGACGCGGTCGTCGCGTCGCTTGCCGCGAGCTGGGACCCCGACCTCCCGGAGTTCGTGGGACGGTTCCGCATGCTGGAGACGGAGGCGAACCGCCAGCCCGCCGCTGCGGCGTACGTCCGCAAGAGCGACGACGCCGCCTACCGGCCGTTCGCGCTCGGCGTCGCCCGCGTCGCGCACGGGAGGATCGCCGAGCTCACGGCGTTCCACGACACCTCGCTGTTCGCGGCGTTCGGCATGCCGGCGGAGTTGCCGGCGGACCGATGAGTTCCGCGGCGTCCCGCCGTCACATGGAAGGTCCCACCTACCTGGACGGAGGCACGTCATGGCGAAGCTGCTGTACGCCGCCGCCATGTCGCTCGACGGCTTCATCGCCGGACACGGCGGCGACATGCACTGGCTGACCGACCACCTCGGCCCCAACCCGCTGGCGGACGAGCTGGTCGACGGCGTCGGCGCGCTGCTCGTCGGCGCCAACACGTTCCGCGGCGACGACCCGAACAAGGGCACCGACAGCGAAGGCGCGTTCGGCGGGCGCTGGCACGGGCCGCAGTTCGTGCTCACCCACCGCCCGCCGGACGAGCCGGTGCCCGACACCACGTTCCTCGACGACCTGGACGCCGCCGTCACCGCCGCCAAGGCGGCCGCGGGCGGGAAGTACGTGAACGTGCTGGGCGCGAACGTCGCGAAGCAGTGCCTCGAGGCGGGAGTGCTCGACGAGATCCTGGTGTTCGTCGTCCCCGTGCTACTCGGCGACGGCGTCCGCGTGTTCTGGCATCCGGGCGGCACCGACGTCCGGCTCGACCGCATCCGGCTGGTGGACACGGCCAACGCCCTCTGGTTCCGCGTCGCCCGCTAGCCGGGCACCCCGGTCGAGTCGCGGACGACGAGGTGGGTCGGCAGAGCGACGCGTGAGCGTGATCCGCGGGCCGCGGTATGGCCGAGGATGCCGAGCAGCAGGTCGACGGCGAGTCGCCCGGCGTTCTGCACCGGCGCCGCCAGCGTCGTGAGGGCGGGGTGGCAGAAGTCGGCGCCGAACACGTCGTCGCAGCCGAGCACGCTGACGTCGCCCGGTATGCGGAGGCCGCGGGCGAGCAGCCGGCGCATCGTGCCGATGGCGAGCAGGTCGTTGAACGCGATGACCGCGCTCGCTCCGTCGACGACCACGGTCTCCGCGGCGGCCGTGCCACCGGCCACCGTCGGTGCGAACGGCCCGAGCCTGGTCATCGTGATGCCGAGGCGGCGGCCGGCGGTCTGCAACGCACGCCAGCGGCTCCGGTCCGCCCACGACGCGCGCGGGCCGGACAGGTACGCGACCTTGCGGTGGCCGAGCGACGCGAGGTGCTCGGCCGCCTGGATCATGCCACCAGGGGTGTCGATGACGATGCACGGGACGCTGCCGCTCTCCCTGTTGACCAGGACGAGCGGGAACCGGTCGGCGAACGCCGCGAGGTTCGCGTCGGGCAGGCGCGGCGTCCCGATGACGATGCCGTCGACGATGTGTGACAACCGGTCCAGGTGCGTGGTCTCGGTTTCCGGCGACTCCTCCGTGTCGGCGAGGACGAGCGTGTAGCCGGCCGCGGCGGCGTGCCGCTCGGCGCCTCTGACCATCTCGCTGAAGAACGGGTTGGTCACGTCCGGCACGACCAGCGCCAGCATGAGTGTGCGGCCGGACGGCAGCGCCTTGGCGATCGGGTTCGGCCGATAGCCCATCTCGGCCGCGGTCTGCTTGATCCGCTCGGCCGTCGCGGCATTCACCCGGCCGGGATGCGAGAAGGCGCGCGACACGGTGGACGCCGCGACGCCGCAGGCTCGCGCGACGTCGATGATCGTCGGTCCCTCGGCCTTGCGCACGGCGACCCCTTTCCGTGATCGGCGAGTGGAAGTGGAAGTCTGCCCCGTTCACGCCCTGTTGGCAATTATGGCAAACGCTTGCCGCACTTTTGTCCCACGCGTATCTTTCGGCCTACCAGTGGTTCGTCGGCGGGGCCAACGGCGGACGGGAAGGTCGACTCATGAACCTCTCGGGAAGATTGCTGCTTCGCTCGCGCGCCCTGGTGGCGCTCGCCGTGCTCGCGGTCCTGGGTTCGTCGGTGCTGGCCGGTACGGCGAACGCCGACGAAACCGCGCAGGGAACGCCGGACGGCGCGTCGGTACAGGTCTCGGAGAACGGCGGTTACTCCGTCACGTTCGCCTCGCCGGGGTACGAGTTCGCGGGCTCGGTGGGCCATCCGGTGAGCGGCATCACCAACACGTCCGGTGACGACGGGGTGGGCAGCTTCACCGAGATCGACTTCCGGTCGACGACCGGCGCAGCGCGCACGTACAGCATCAAGGCGTACCGGCACACCTCTGTGGTCGTGCTCGGCACGACGTATGCGGACGGCGGCGCGAACACCGAGCCGTTCCCCGCCTTCTCGCGTTATCCGGCGCTACCGCA
>JAFMQP010000206.1 GCA_017354575.1 Acidothermales bacterium
GGCCCTGCCGGCTCGGGTGGCGCAGCCGCCGGCTCCGGCGGCGCGGCCGGCTCGGGTGGCTCCGGTCCGGGGGCGGGCGTGCCGCACCCGACGCTGGCGCCCGGCGGCTCGCTGTCCGGTGTGCCGCCGTCCCTCGGCGCGGGCTCGTCACTCTCCGCGACGTCGCTGCCGGGTATGCCGACGACGGCGGCCCCGACGCCGCTCGTCGCGATCCCGCCCTCGACGGACCCGTCCGGGTCGCCGTCCTCGATCCGGTTCACCGGCGAGTCGTCCGGCACCGTGCGGCCGTTGACGAGGAGCGTCCCGCTCGCCGCGGTCGGCCTGGTGCTGTTCGTCGTGTCGGGGTGGAAGCTGGCACGGCGCCGGGTCTTCCGCAAGGTCGGCAAGTGACGAGTGCCGCCCCTCAGACCACGCCGTCGGCGAGCATCCCGTCGAGTGTGGCGTAGCCGGCGAGGACGCCGGACTCCATGCCGCTGGCGATGAGCCCGTCGCGCGCCTCGAAGCTCTCCATGACCGTCGTCGACGTGACCCGGGTACGGCCGTCGCCGATGTCCTCGAGGGTCAGTGTCTCCAGTGCGACACCGTCGGGGATCGCCTCGAACGTCTGCGTCTGCACGATGCGTCCGCTCGGGCGCACCTCGTGGAACGAACCGTAGAACGCGGCGACCTCCTCGCCGTCGTCCTTGGTGACGACATAGCGGTAGTTGCCGCCGGTGCGTGCCTCCCAGGCGTCGATGCGGATCCCCGTCTCGTCCGGGCCCAGCCATCTGGCGACGAGGTCCGGCTCGACGAACGCGCGGAACACCCGGTCGGGTGTCGCGTCGAAGTCGCGCGTGATGCGGACGATGGGCAGCTTCGGGTCTGCCTCGATCGCGGTCTCGTACCTGGCGGTCGTGCTCATGCCGTTCCCCGCTCTCCGGTCTTGCGTCGGTCGTCGTCCATGTCGGCGAGCACGGCGTCGAGGCGGCGGAACCGCTTCTCGGCCTGCCGCCGGTGACGCTCGATCCACTTGGTCATCAGGTCGAACACCTCCGCCTCGAGGTGGCACGGGCGGCGCTGTGCCTCCCTGCGGCGGCTCACCAGGCCGGCGTCCTCGAGCACCTTGAGGTGCCGGGACACCGCCTGGAGCGAGACGCCGTAGGGCTCCGCCAGGCGGCCGACGTCGGCGTCGCCGCGGGCCAGCCGGACGACGATGTCGCGGCGGGTGGGGTCCGCGAGCGCGGCGAACACCTTCGACAGCCGGTCGTCCGCGATCGCGCGCTCCCTCGCCCGTTATTCAACCAATCTGTTGAGGACGACGGTAGAGCGGGAGCACGCTGTTGTCAACACATCGGTTGAACAAGGCGCGTCACGCGAGCACCCCGCGGAGCGTCGCGAGGAACGGCTCCGGTTCGCCCAGGAACCCGCCGTGGTCGCCGGCGAACTCGACGAGGGGAACGCCGATCGCGGCGGCGGTCGCGCGCGCGGTACGGGCGGCGAGCTGCCGGCCGGAGTCGGCGCCGGCGCCGATCACCACGCGCGGCCCGGCCTTCCGGAGGGCGTCGGCGTCCGGACGGTAGCGCGTGGTCGGTCGGATCAGGTTGAGGAAGAAGTGCCGGTCGTTCTGTTCCTGGTACGGGTTCGGCGGCATCGGCGGCGCTTCGCCGTCGGGGAGGTCGAAGCCGCACAGGGCCAGGAACCGGCCGAACGCCGCACCCGCACCGTCGGTGCGATAGGTCCCGACGATCGCGTCGACGCCCGCGTCGACGTCGGCGGCGTCGGGGAGGAAGCAGCTGAGGGGCGGTTCGTGCGCGACGAGCGTGCGCACGTCCTCGGGATGGCGGGCCGCGAGCGCGAGCCCGTTCACCGCGCCGCCGCTGCTGCCGAACACGTCCGCCGGTCCGTCGCCGACCGCTGCGATGACCGCGTGCAGGTCGCCGGCGTGGACGTCCGGCGTCACCGGCGCGTCGAGGTCGTCGACGATGCTGTGGGAGATGCCGCGCGGGTCGTACGTGACGACGGTGTGGTCGGCGCCGAGCGCGTCGGCCATGGCGCCGAAGAACATCGCCTCCATCGGGCAGCCGATCAACAGCATCAGCGGGCCGCTGCCCCGGAGCTCGTAGTAGAGCTTCGCTCCCGGCACCGGGAGCTCGTGTGTGGTGACGTCCACGTTCCACCTCCGACGATCGTCGTTGTGACGGTAGACCAGCCGGCGCACGGAGACTCGTCGCACCGTGCCGCCTCCTATGATCGTGGTACGTCCCGTCAGCCGACCCGACAGAGGGGCATCGATGATCTTCATCACGGCCAAGTTCCGCGTCCTGCCCGAGCATGCCGAAAGGTGGCCGGACATCGTGGGGGAGTTCACCCGGGCGACGCGCGGCGAGCCGGGCTGCATGTGGTTCGAGTGGTCCCGCAGCCTCGAGGACCCGGACGTGTACGTCCTCGTCGAGGCGTTCCGCGACGGCGACGCCGGTGCCGCGCATGTTCGGTCCGAGCACTTCGAGAAGGCGCGGCAGACGCTGCCGCCGCACCTCGCCGAGACACCCCGCATCGTGAACACGACGCTGGACCAGGACGACTGGTCGCTGCTCGGCGAGATGGAGGTCCCTCCCCGCGGCTGACGGCGGCGGCGTCGCGGGGTGCCGGCCATGATCCCGAGCCCGTCGCTCGTCTCGGAGCTGGCCGCGCGTTGGTCGCTGGACGTGGGGGCGCCGTTTCGGCACGGCGGCGCGTCGTGGGCTGCACCTGTGCGTTGCAGGTCCGGGGAACCGTTGGTACTCAAGGTCTCCTGGCCGCACACCGAGGCGCTGCACGAGGCGGACGGGCTGCGGTTCTGGGCGGGGGACGGGACGGTCCGGCTCGTCGACTCGTGCAGCGTCGAGGGTACCGACGCGCTGCTGCTGGAGGCGTGCGAGCCGGGGACGCCGCTGTCGGAGTCGGCCGCCGAGGAGGCACGTGACGAGGTGGTCGCCGGCCTGTTGCGGCGGCTGTGGCGGGAACCGCCGGGCCGCCATCCGTTCCGCCCACTGCAGGGGATGTGCGACGGGTGGGCGGACCAGTTCGAGGCGCGGTATGCGCGGACGGCACCGGCGAGGCGTGTCGACCCGGGCGTCGCCCGGGCCGGGATCACGCTGTTCCGGGAGCTGCCGGCGTCCGCGTCGCGGGTCGTGCTGCTCTGCACTGACCTGCACGCCGGCAACGTCCTCGCCGCGCGGCGCGAGCCGTGGCTCGTCATCGACCCGAAGCCGTACGTCGGCGACCCGACCTACGACGTCCTGCAGCACATGCTCAACTGCGCAGAGCGTCTCGCCGCCGATCCGGTCGGCTTCGCGCACCGGATGGCCGACCTCACCGGGCTCGACCGGGACCGGCTCAGGCGCTGGCTGTTCGCCCGTTGCGTCCAGGAGTCGCTGGGCCCGATGCACGTGCCCGGGGCGATCGAGCGGCTCGCGACCTAGACGCCGACGACGCCGTCGATGCGCTCGCGCAACAGGTCGGCGTGTCCGTTGTGCCGGGCGTACTCCTCGATCATGTGCACGTAGACCCACCGCAACGACGGCGCGATGCGTTCACCGCCGCGGATCCCGGTGCCCCGCGCGTCAAGCGTCGACAGGGCCGCGGCGACGCGGCGGCTGTGCTCGACCTCGGCGCGCAGGCGCGCGAAATCGGTGGCGGCGTCGGCGGTCTCGACGTCGAACGCCTCCAGGTCGGATGCGAACAGCGGCTCGGCGTCGTCGGTGAACGCGGCGCGGAACCAGTTCCGCTCGACCTGGGCGGCGTGCCGCACCAGGCCGAGCAGGCTCAGCGACGACGGCGGTGCGGAACGCGTGCCGAGCTGGTCGTCGGTGAGGCCCGCGCACTTCGTGAGCAGGGTCGCGCGGTGGAACTCCAGCCAGGCCTCGAGCATCTCGCGTTCGCCGGCGGCGGCCGGTGGGTCGGGTCGGTCGGTCACGCCGGCCACGTTATAGCTCTCGATGACGGTCGACGCCCCGACGGTCAGGGGACGAGAACGGCCGCGCCCGTGACGGCGTCGGCCGCGAGGTCGGCCAGGGCGGCGTCGGCGTGGTCGAGCGGGTACGGCACCGCGCTGACCTCGAGCCGGTGCTCGGCCGCCAGTGCCAGGAGCTCCCTGCCGTCCTCGCGCGTGTTCGACGTGACGCTGCGCACCTGGCGTTCGTAGAACAGGTGCCGCTGGTAGTTCAGCGGCGGCACGTCGCTGAGGTGGATGCCGGCGATCACGAGCGTGCCGCCGCGGTCGAGCGCCTCGAGCACGGGCGGCACGAGGTCGCCGGCGGGCGCGAACAGGATAGCGGCGTCGAGCGGCTCGGGCGGAGTGCCGGACGCGATCGCGGACGCCGCGCCGAGGTGCAGCGCGAGCTCGCGGGCCGCCGCGCTGCGCGTGACGACGTGCACCGTCGCGCCCTGGGCGAGCGCGACCTGCGCGGTGAGGTGGGCGCTGCCGCCGAACCCGTAGATGCCGAGGCGTCCGCCCGGCGGCAGCTCGGCGCGGTGCCAGGCGCGGTAGCCGATGATGCCGGCGCACAGCAGCGGCGCCAGCTCGACGTCGGGGTAGCCCGTCGGCAGCCGGTACGCGTACGCCGCGGGCACCGTGGCGTACTCGGCGTACCCGCCGTCGGCGTCCCAGCCCGTGTACGCCGACCGCGGGCAGAGGTTCTCCGCGCCGCGCAGGCAGTACCGGCAGCGGCCGCAGGTGTGCCGCAGCCACGCGATGCCGACGCGGTCGCCCGTCGCGAAGCCGGTGGCGTCGCGGCGGAGCGCGGTCACCTCGCCGACCACCTCGTGCCCGGGCACCACGCCGGGACGGTGCACGGGCAGGTCGCCCTCGGCCACGTGCAGGTCGGTGCGGCAGACGCCGCAGGCGAGCACCCGCACGAGCAGCTCGCCCGCCGCGGGTTCGGGGACGGTGACCTCGGTCTCCGACAACGGCGCCGTCGCAACAGGTCCCGGCCGTTCCACCCGCCATGCCCGCATCGCCGGCTCGCCCTTCACATCTCCAGGCCGGCCGGGTACATGACCGGCCGCACCTCCAGCGCGACGTACCGCGAGTCCGGCCAGCGCGCCGCGATCTCCGTCGCGCGTTCGGCGCTCTCGCACTCGACGATGCAGAACCCCGCCAGGTGCTCCTTCGCCTCGAGGAACGGGCCGTCGGTCACCTCGGGTACACCGTCCCTGACGCGGACCGTCCGGGTGTTCGCTGGGTCCGCGAGCGGCTCGCCGCCGACCCACTCGCCGTAGTCCTTCAGCTCGGCGACCAGCCGGTTCACCTCGGCGAGCGCACCGTCCCGTTCGGCCGCCGACCTCGCGTCCCACACGGCCGGCTCCGAGTAGATCAGCAGCATGTACTTCACGTCGTGCCCTCCCTCGCCTCTCACCGTAGTCGGAACCGGTGCGGGTGCATCGACATGTCGGCGACCTGCGCGATGATGGCGGGCGAGGTGAGTCATGCGAAGGGTGTGGGTGGAGTCGAGCGTCCTCGCGAGCGTCGGCTACCAGGCCGGCACGCTCGAGGTGGAGTTCGTGGGTGGCCGCGTGTACCGGTATCTGGAGGTACCCGCCGCCGAGCATGCCGCGCTGATGTGGGCGACGTCGCACGGCACATACTTCAACGAGCACATCAGGAACGACTACCGCTACGTGAAGGTCAGTCGGTGAGCAGGACGACCTTGCCGCGCACGTGTCGCGCCTCGACCTCGCGGTGGGCGTCCGCCGCGCGGTCGAGCGGGAACGTCCGGTAGACGCTCACCCGCAGCCGGCCCGTCTCGTAGAGGTCGACGAGCTCGGCGAGCATCTCCTCGGTCGGCTGGGCGGAGACCATGCGGATGCCGAGCCGTTCCGCGGGGGAGTCGCCGACGATCGTGACGACCCGCTGCTGGTCCCCGACGAGCTCCAGCGAGGCGCGCGCGGCCTCCTCCGTACCGGCTGCGTCGAGTGCGGCGTCGACACCGGCGGGAGCGACCGCGCGGACGCGCTCGACGAGTCCGTCGCCGTACGCCACAGGCGTGGCGCCGAGCGAGGTGAGGTGGTCGTGGTTGCGCGGGCTCGCGGTGCCGATGACCGCGGCGCCACGGGCACGGGCCACCTGTACGGCCATGGAGCCGACGCCGCCGGCGGCGGCGTGCACGAGGAGGGTGTCGCCGGCGCCGACGTCGAGCTGGCGCAGCACGTACACGGCGGTGCGGCCGGACGCGGCGAGCCCACCGGCCTCGGCCCACGGCATGTCCGCGGGCTTGCGCGCCAGGTGGTCAGGCCTGGCGAGCACGTGGTCGGCGTAGCCGCCCGAGACCGCGCCGAGCACCTCGTCGCCGACGGCGAGGCCGGCGACGTCCGGGCCCACGGCGTCGACGACCCCGGCCACCTCGGTGCCGAGCCGCTGCGGGAACCGCGCGCGTGCCCAGTCGAGCCGGCCTGCGCGGAAGTTCGTGTCGAACGGCTGCACACCGGCGGCCCGCACGCGCACGCGCACCTCACCTGGCCCGGGCGTGGGCGACTCGACGTCGACGACACGGAGCACGTCCGGATCGCCGTACTCCCAGAACACGACGGCTCTGCTCATGGTGGCGCCTCCGCGCATCTCCGAGCCCTGGGGTGATCACGTTAACGTGATCACCCAGGACCTCCACCGGCGCCCGGACGGTCCAGCGCACCTGGTGGTGCTCGCCGCCTTCGTCCTCCTCGCCATCAGCCCTGACGATGCGTTGTCGGCCGGGCCGCGCCCGCGTGACCGTAATGCCCGGTCTCTACCGGGTCCGTGATCACACCACGTGGACGGCGGGCCGCACTCGGCTACCGGCGGTACCACCGGCAGGTGGAGTCGGTCCGTTGTGGGCCGGAAGCGGAAGAATGCTCTGATCGCTCGAGTGTCGCCTGTCTGTGGAAGGGTGGCCCCACCTCCCATGCGACGCGAACGGCGCAGGCTCGGTCCTGCCTTCGCACTGGGCGCCGCCTTGCTCGTGGTCGGCGCCGCGGCCGCGCTCGCGGCGACGGCCGGCGCGGCCGCTCCCCGCACGCCCGCCCCGGAGCCGGCGGACCTC
>JAFMQP010000207.1 GCA_017354575.1 Acidothermales bacterium
GCCTCGGCACGGGCACGGTGCACGAGGTCGGTCGACTCCTCCTCGGCGAGGCGCAGCAGCTGCTCGACGCGCCTGCCGAGGCCCGCGTAGCTGGGCGTGTCCTGCTCGACCGCCCGGTCGCGGCTCGACTCCAGCGCGATCTGCAGCTCGGCGTTGTGCTCGCGCAACTGCCGCATCGAGGACTCGATCTGCGCGACGTAGTCGTCGACCTGGTTGCGCGCGTAACCGCGCATCACCACGTCGAACGCCTGGTTCGAGAAGAAGTCCTCAAGAGGTGGCTGTTCCGTCATACGCCCATCTTTGCAGAGAGGGCCGAAGGAACGCAGGGGGTGCTGCCGACGACACGCCTCGCCGTGGTAAAGGAAACCCCGTCACGACCGGTCGCACCGGCTGGACGTGACGGCCCGGGAGCTGCTACCGGGCCGGCTCCACGAGCTCGACGAGCACGCCGCCGGCGTCCTTGGGGTGGACGAAGTTGACCCGGGAACCCGCGGTGCCGCGCCGCGGCTGGTCGTACAGCAGCCGCATGCCGCGCCGCCGCAGTGTGGCGGATGTCTCCTCGATGTCGTCGACGGTGTACGCGACCTGTTGCACACCGGGACCGGACCGGTCGAGGAACCGCGCGATCGTGGACGTCTCGTGGAGCGGCGCGAGCAGCTGGACCTGCGTGGCCGCGCCGGGCGCGACGGCGAGCATGGCCTCCCGGACGCCCTGCTCGGCGTTCTCCTCCTCGTGCACGACCCGCATCCCGAACGTCTCCCGGTAGAAGTCCTTCGCCGCGTCCAGGTCGGGGACGGCGATGCCGACGTGGTCGATCCTGGTGAACACCCTGGCCCTCCGGTCGTCCGGGCCGCCGGGAGCGGCGGTCGTACCAAGTATCGTGGCAGTGACGGCAGGCGAACCCTGGAGGCAGGCATGACCGATCCGCAGCGAACCGTGATCCTCGGCGGCGCGCGTACCCCGGTCGGGAAGCTGCTCGGCGGCCTCGCCGGCTTCCCCGCGACGGCGCTGGGCGGGGTCGCCATCAGAAGCGCGCTCGAGCGGTCCGGCCTGAGCGGTGGCGACGTCGACTACGTGATCATGGGCCAGGTGCTGGCGGCAGGCGGCGGGCAGGCGACCGCACGCCAGGCGGCGGTCGCCGGGGGCGTGCCGATGAACGTCCCCGCGATAACGATCAACAAGATGTGCCTGTCCGGGCTGAACGCCGCCGCCCTCGCCGACCTGTACATCAGGGACGGTGCGGCCGGCACCGTCGTCGCGGGCGGCATGGAGTCGATGACGAACGCGCCGCACCTGCTCATGGGCTCGCGGAAGGGCTACAAGTACGGCTCCGTCACGGTCCTCGACCACATGGACCACGACGGGCTCACCGACGTGTTCGACTGCTGCTCCATGGGCGAGCTGACCGACCGCCGCAACGACGTCCTCGGCATCGGCCGCGCGGAGCAGGACGAGTTCTCCGCGCAGTCGCACCAGCGGGCCGCCGCGGCGCAGAAGAACGGCCTGTTCGCCGACGAGATCGTCCCGGTCGAGGTGCCCCAGCGCAGGGGCGACCCGCTCGTCGTGAGCGACGACGAGGGCATCCGGCCCGACACCACCGCCGAGGGGCTGGGCCGGCTGCGTCCGTCGTTCCGGCCGGACGGCACGATCACCGCCGGCAGCGCCTCGCAGATCTCCGACGGCGCGTGCGCGCTGGTGCTCACGTCCGCCGAGCAGGCCGCGCAGCTCGGTGCGCCGGTGCTCGCCGAGGTCGGCGCCCACGGCATGGTGGCGGGCCCCGACTCGACCCTGCAGTCGCAGCCGTCGGGGGCCATCCGCCGCGCGCTCGACCGCGAGGGCATCGAGGTGGCCGACGTCGACCTGTTCGAGATCAACGAGGCGTTCGCGTCCGTCGCGCTGCAGTCCATGCGCGACCTCGGCGTCGGGCCCGACAAGGTGAACGTGAACGGCGGCGCGATCGCCCTCGGTCACCCGATCGGCATGTCCGGCGCACGGATCCTGCTGCACCTGGCGTACGAGCTGCGCAGGCGCGGCGGCGGCACCGGCGTCGCGGCCCTCTGCGGCGGCGGCGGGCAAGGCGACGCGCTCGTGATCCGGGTGCCGGCGGCGTAGCGCGCGTACGGGTATGACGCCGTCGCCCGACGTCGGCGCGCTGGTCGAGCAGGCGCGCGCCGGCCGCCCGCGCGCCGTGGCCAGGCTGATCTCGCTGGTCGAGGACGGCGCCCCGCAGCTCCGCGAGGTGATGACGGCGCTCGCGCCGTACGCCGGCCGGGCGCACGTCGTCGGGCTCACCGGCTCGCCCGGCGTGGGGAAGTCGACCGTGACGAACGCGCTCGTCGGCCTGCTGCGCGGCGCGCACCTGCGGGTGGGGGTGCTCGCCGTCGACCCGACGTCGCCCTTCTCCGGCGGCGCGCTGCTGGGCGACCGCATCCGGATGCAGGACCACGCCACCGACCCCGAGGTCTACATCAGGTCCATGGCGACCCGTGGGCACCTGGGCGGGCTGGCCGCGGCGAGCGTCCAGGCCGTCCGGGTGCTCGACGCGGTCGGCTGCGACGTGGTGCTGGTCGAGACCGTCGGCGTCGGCCAGTCGGAGGTGCAGGTCGCGGCCGAGGCGGACACCACCGTCGTCCTGCTGGCGCCGGGCATGGGAGACGCGGTCCAGACGTTCAAGGCGGGCATCCTGGAGATCGGCGACGTCTACTGCGTCAACAAGGCCGACCGCGACGGCGTCGAGCAGACGACACGGGAGCTGCGGCACATGATCTCGCTGGCCGAGCGCCGCGCGCCGGGGGACTGGCGCCCTCCCGTCGTACGCACCGTCGCGGTCAAGGACGACGGCGTCGACGAGCTGCTCGAGGCGATCCGCAAGCACCGGCGCTGGCTCGACGAGGACGACCGGCTCGCGTCGCTGCGTCGGCGGCGGATCGAGGCGGAGATCGAGGCGATCGCGTTGGCGGAACTGCGCCGCGGCTTCGCCGACGTGCACGGCGACAAGCGGCTCGGCGCGCTGGCCGACCGCGTCGCCGACGGAGACCTCGACCCGTACACCGCCGCCGACCAGCTGGTGGCGGACCTGACCGGAAGGAGCTGAATGATCGTCGCGTTCTCGATCTCCCCGTCGGGTGTGGGCGCATCGGTGTCCGAGCCCGTCGCGGAGGCGGTCAAGGTGGTGCGGGCGAGCGGCCTGCCCAACCACACCGACGCCATGTTCACCACCGTCGAGGGCGAGTGGGACGAGGTGATGGACGTCATCCACCGCGCGGTCGACGCCGTCGCCGCCCACGCGCCGCGGGTGGGCCTCGTGCTCAAGGCGGACATGAGGACCGACCGCCAGGACACCGCCGCAGCCAAGGTCGCCAGGCTGGAACAGCACATCGCGGACCGCTGAGCGGGCTACGCCGCACGCGGCCGCGACTCGGTGTCGCTCGCCTCGTGCAGCTCGATGATGCGGTCCGAGGCGCGTTCCGCCTCGTAGGCGCGGGCTCCGCCGCGCGCGCCGAACAGGCGCTTGGTGCCGATGATGTAGACGACCACCGCGACGTTGAACACCAGCGTGAGGACGCGGAGCCAGGTCTGCTTCTCGGCCAGTTCGTAGATCTCGAACGGGATGAACGCGGCCGTCGCGACCACCGCGAAGTACTCGCCCCACCGGCGCAGCGACATGAGCCCGGCGCACTCCACCGCCTCGACGGCGGCGTACGCGAGGAGCACCAGAGCGATGATCAGCAGGGTTGACTGGCTGATGGTCAGCAGGTGGCGTACCTCGTGCACCAGCGACGAGTCGGAGAGCTGCCAGCCGAGACGTTCGGCGATCGGCTGGAGCAGCGGCAGGTTCTGGTCGAAGGCGTGCCGCAGGTCGGATTTCTCGTTCTTGAAGGTCCAGACGGCGTACGCCGCGCCCAGGATGACCAGGCCGCGCAGCGCGCGCTCCAGCGCGAGGACGCGCAGGATGAGGGCGTCACGCACCTCGCGGCCGCGCCGGGGAACCGGCGCCTCGACCGCCGGCCCGTGCTCGAAGGGCTCGCCGACGACGTAGCCGCCGCAACGCAGGCAGCGCCACGCGTCGCCCGCAGCGGTGCGGATGCGGAGCGAATCGCGGAGCTCCGGCTCGTCCGGCGCGTATGTGACGTGCCGGCGGGCGCAGGCCACGAGGTTCCAGTCCACATGGTGAGCGTACTCAGGCGGGACGGGCGTCCGGCCGCGACGCGGAGCCGGGTCACGAGGGTCGTGAGATGCGAGAATGACGCATCCGGTGGAGACGAGTGGACTGGACTCCGACGCGATGGCCAAGGAACTGAAGCTGCCGTTCGACCCGATCGACGTGGCGGGGGGGCACTGGACGCACCACTTCGGCCCGGCCAGCTCGATGCGGGTGGCCACCTCGATCATGCGGGCGCAGCAGCTGCTGCTGACCCGCTACGACGAGCTGCTCCGGCCGTACAGCCTGACCTTCGCCCGGTACGAGGCGCTGGTGCTGCTCGTCTTCAGCCGGACGGGTGAGCTGCCGATGCGGGTGATCGGCGAGCGGTTGATGGTGCACCCGACCAGCGCGACGAACATCATCGAGCGGCTCTGCCGGCAGGGATACGTGTCGCGCCGGCCGAACCCCGCCGACGGCCGCGGGGTGCTCGCGTCGGTCACCGCGGAGGGACGCGAGGTCGTCCGGCACGCCACCAAGGAGCTGATGGCCATCGACTTCGGGCTCGGCGCCGTCGACGAGCAGCGGCGTACCGAGCTGTTCGACGCCCTGCGCGTGCTGCGTGTCGCGTCCGGCGACTTCGTCCCGCCCGAGGACGAGTCGGTGTAATCGCTCCATATCACGAGACGATTCCTCTTGCATCCTGAGACACCGGCTAGGCTGCGGGGAGCGGGTGTCGTCGGGAGAGGGTCGTCATGTCCGGTCAGCAGGCGGTCTACACACACGGGTACCACGACGCGGTCATGCGCTCGCACAGCTGGCGTACGGCGGAGAACTCGGCGGCGTACCTGCTCGGCGAGCTCACGCCCGGCCGGACCGTACTCGACGTGGGCTGCGGTGCCGGCACGATCACGGCCGACCTGGCCGCGCTCGTCGCTCCGGGCCGGCTGACGGCCGCCGACGTGTCGGAGGACGTGCTCGCGAAGACCCGTACACAGGTCGCGGAACGCGGTCTGGACAACGTCGACTTCGCCGTCGCCGACGTGCACGCGCTGCGGTTCGCCGACGCCTCGTTCGACGTCGTGCACGCCCATCAGGTGCTGCAGCACCTCGCCGACCCGGTTCTGGCGCTGCGTGAGATGCGCCGGGTGTGCCGTCCCGACGGAGTGGTCGGCGTCAGGGACGGCGACTACGCCAGCATGACGTGGTACCCCCAGGTGCCCGAGCTCGACGAGTGGCTCGACCTCTACCGCCAGGTCGCCAGGCGGAACTCCGGTGAGCCGGACGCCGGACGGCGGCTGCGGTCGTGGGCGCTGGCCGCCGGCTTCACCGACGTCACCAGTACGGCGGCGGCGTGGTGCTACTCCGCCCCAGAGGACCGGACGCTGTGGAGCGAGACGTGGGCGGAGCGCGTCACCGACTCGGCGTTGGCCCGCCGGGCCGTCGAGTACGGTCTCGCCACCCCCGCCGACCTCCGCCGTATAGCCGACGGCTGGCGGGCGTGGAACGCCGCCCCGGACGCCTGGTTCGCCGTCCTGCACGGCGAGGTCCTGGCGCGCGGTTAGCTGCCTCAGCCCGGACGGACGCCGCGCGCTGTCGCGAGCAGCTCGTCCCTGCCGACGGCCGGGACGGCGCTGACCCATATCGCCACGCCGTCGCAGGCCAGCCAGAAGACGTCCTCCGCGCCGAGATACCCGACCTGGCCGCCCACGTCGACCGGGCTCAGCCGCCAGTCGGCGGGATCACGGTCGAGGTACCCGGCGAGGAAGGAACGTACCGCCGCGATGGTCGGCAGCCGCTCGCCGCTCCTGAGCACGTGCACGTCGAGGTCGACGCGGTACCCCGCGGCGTCCGAGCCGGACTCCCACACCTTGCTCGCGACCGCGACCCCGTCGTTCTTGTACCCGAAGTCGCTGACCCGCGGCCCGAGGCGCGGGGGCAGGTGGGTCAGGGTGAAGCCGTCGACCGCGGTGGCCGGCACGCTGCTCACCTCCAGGGGCGGCCGCATCGCCTGCGCCGCGGCCGGTCCGGCCAGGCCGCACCCGAGCGCGGCGAGCAGGGCGAGGACGGCGAGTGCTGTCCTGCTTAGGAGTCTTCCCACTGTTGCCTCCAGAGTCTCGTGCTGTCATCAGGTACGTCGGCACGAGGGATGGCAGGGAACACCGGTGGAACGGAATCTGTGGAAACCGGCTAGTCGGACGGCACCACCAGCCGGTAGCCGATGCCGGGCTCGGTGATGAGGTGCTCCGGGCGCCCCGGGTCGGCTTCGAGCTTGCGCCGGAGCTGCGCCATGTCGACGCGCAGGTCCGGTCGTCCGCACAGTGTTTAGTAGGACGTCCTACAATTGTTGGGACAGGTTTCGGACGGGAGGCGACGGTGGACGCAGCCGACATCGAGGCGGGGCGCGAGCGCTGGCGTGAGCGGTACCAGGCGCGGCCGCCGCGCGACGCGGACTTCACCACGTTGTCCGGCGTCGAGGTCGACCCCGTCTACGGGCCGCCCGAGGGCGCCGACGTCCCCGGGTTCGAGGGCGTCGGCTGGCCGGGCGAGTTCCCGTTCACCCGTGGGCTCTACGCGTCCGGCTACCGCGGCCGGCCGTGGACGATCCGGCAGTTCGCCGGCTTCGGCAACGCGAAGCAGACCAACGAGCGCTACAAGATGATCCTCGACGCCGGGGGCGGCGGGCTGTCGGTGGCGTTCGACATGCCGACATTGATGGGCCGCGACTCCGACGACCCCAGGTCGCTCGGTGAGGTGGGGCACTGCGGCGTCGCGATCGACTCCGCCGCCGACATGGACGTCCTGTTCGACGGGATCCCGCTGGCCGACGTCACCACGTCGATGACCATCAGCGGCCCGGCCGTCCCGATCTTCTGCATGTA
>JAFMQP010000030.1 GCA_017354575.1 Acidothermales bacterium
AGGTCGGTCTGGTGCGGGACCGCAAGGCGGGCAAGCACCGCCTGTACGCCCTGGACGCCCGCGGGCTGCGGCCGGTCCACGAGTGGACCGGCGGGTTCGAGCGGTTCTGGAACGAGAGCTTCGACCGGCTGGACGCCTACGTGCAGGACCTGAAGTAGACGCCGCAGGAGGAATGATCCATGGCAGGGGCAAGGCAAGAAACGCGGACGGAGCCGGCGACGGCCGACCGGGAGATCGTGATCTCCCGGGTCATCGATGCCCCGCGGGAGCTGGTGTTCGAGGCGTTCACCGAGGTGCGGCACCTGTCGCGGTGGTGGGGACCGGAGGGGTTCACCACCACCACGCGGGCCTTCGAGTTCCGCGAGGGCGGGGAGTGGGACTTCGTGATGCACGGACCGGACGGCACGGACTACTCCGAGTGGATCCGCTGGCTGCGGATCGCCCCGCCGGAGCGGATCGAGCTGCTCCACGGTGAGTCCCGCGACGACCCGAACGCCTTCGAGTCGGTCCTGACCTTCGAGCCCGACGGCGCGGCGACCCGGATCGAGATGCGCACGGTGTTCCCCACCAAGGAGCTGCGCGACGAGGCGGTCGAGAAGTACCACGCGGTCGAGGGCGCCCAGCAGACCCTGAGCAACCTGGCCGCCTACGTCACCGAGATCGACCGGAAGGAAGCGGAGGGCTGATGGCCGGAAAGGTGTTCTTCAGTGTGTCCATGTCCCTGGACGGGTTCATCGCGCCCGAGTCCCTGGAGGACTTGATGGGGCGGCAGTGGATGGAACTGCAGCAGTGGGTGTTCCCGCTGCGGTTCTTCCGGGAGAACCTGAAGCTGGGCAAGGGCGGCGAGGAAGGGCGCGACAACGACATCGCACGGGAGACGTTCGAGCGCACCGGTGCGAGCGTGATGGGCAGGCGCATGTTCGACGCCGGCGAGCAGGCATGGCCGGAGGACGCACCGTTCCACACGCCGGTGTTCGTCGTGACGCACGGGAAGCGTGACCCCTGGGAGCGGTCCGGCGGAACCACCTTCCACTTCGTCGACGACGGCATCGAGACCGCGCTCGACCGGGCCCGCGAGGCTGCGGGCGACCGCGACGTCCGCATCGCCGGCGGCGGCGCGACGATCCTGGAGTACGTGAACGCGGGCCTGGTCGACGAGTTCACGATCTCGCTGTCGCCCGTGCTGTTCGGCTCCGGAATCCGCCTGTTCGACGGCGTGGACGCGTCCAGGGTCGCGCTGGAGCCGGTGCGCGCGGAGCCCTCCCCGAAGGTGACGCACCTGACCTACGCCGTCCGGGAACGGTGACCGTCTGGCCGACCCCGGCAAGCGGGGTCAGCGCATTGACCGGCAGGAACTGCGGGACCGGACAGTGCCGACCTTCCTGCACGAGCCGACGACCGCTATCTTGGGGCTCGTTCGCATATGTCGGTTACGGAGGTGCGCAGCATGGCTCGGCTCGACGCCAAGCTGGACAAGGCTTACGAAGGCAAACCGTTCGAGGATCTCGCCGACGCGCCGGTGGCCGCCCTCCAAGGCATCAGCGAGGGCGACGCCCAACACCTCCGGGACGCATTCAACATCGTCACTGTCCGCGACCTCGGCACCAACAAGTTCTTCCAGTGGGCCCAGGCGATCGCCAAACTCGCCGAGTAGAGGAAGACCGGCGGCCGCGGCGACGAGTCCGCCCGCCGGATCATGAGGATCGGCAGGTCCGCACCCCGGGTCACCTCTTGATCCGTGGGCCGGGTCAGGATCGGGCCGGTACCGGCGTCCCCTGACGGGCCTGCGGGCCGGCGGGACCTGGCGGGCCGGGGATCTCCTCGTCGACGTCGACGACCGCGCCGCGGAACTGCGCCATGTAGAGCCGGTGGTACGCGCCCTCGGCCGCGAGCAGCTCGTCGTGCGTGCCCGACTCGACGATGCGGCCCGACTCCATCACCAGGATGAGGTCGGCGTCGCGGATCGTCGACAGCCGGTGCGCGATGACGAAGCTGGTCCGATCCGTACGCAACGCCGCCATCGCGTGCTGCACGAGCAGCTCGGTGCGGGTGTCGACGGAGCTGGTCGCCTCGTCCAGGATGAGCAGCGACGGGTCGGCGAGGAACGCCCGCGCGATCGTCAGCAGCTGCTTCTCCCCCGCGCTGACGTTACTGCCCTCCTCGTCGATGACCGTGTGGTAGCCGTCCGGGAGGCTGTGCACGAACCGGTCGACGTACGTGGCCTCGGCCGCCGCGCGGATCTCGTCGTCGGTGGCGTCCAGCTTTCCGTACGCGATGTTGTCCCGGATCGTGCCGCCGAACAGCCAGGTGTCCTGCAGCACCATGCCGATCTGCGACCGGAGGTCGGCACGCCGCATCTCCGTGATGTCGACCCCGTCGAGCATGATGCGTCCCGCGTTGAGCTCGTAGAACCGCATGATCAGGTTGACGAGCGTCGTCTTCCCGGCGCCGGTGGGCCCGACGATCGCGATGGTGTGACCCGGCTCGGCGACGAGCGAGAGGTCCTCGATGAGCGGCTCGTCCCGCTGGTAGCGGAACGACACGTGCTCGAACTCGACTCTCCCCCGCTTGGTCTCCGGGGTGACAGGCGATGCGGCGTCGGGGATCTGCTCGTCGGCGTCCAGCAGCTCGAAGACGCGCTCGGCCGAGGCGACACCGGACTGCAGCAGGTTCGCCATCGACGCCACCTGGGTGAGCGGCTGGGTGAACTGGCGCGAGTACTGGATGAAGGCCTGCACGTCGCCCAGGCTCATCCCACCGGTCGCGACCCGCAGGCCGCCGACGACGGCGACGAGCACGTAGTTCAGGTTCCCGATGAACATCATCGACGGCATGATGATGCCGGAGATGAACTGCGCGCCGAAGCTCGCCTTGAACAGCCGCTCGTTGCGCTCGCTGAACTCCGCCTCGGCCTCCCGCTGGCGACCGAAGACCTTGACCAGCTGGTGCCCGGTGAACGCCTCCTCGATGTGCGCGTTCAACGAGCCGGTCTGCCGCCACTGCTCGACGAACTGACGCTGTGAGCGCTTCGCGATCTGGCCCGTGACGAGGACCGTCAACGGGATCGTCACGAGTGCGATCACGGCCAGCAGCGGCGAGATGACGAACATCATCACCAGCACGCCGAGGACCGTCAGCAGGGACGTGAGCAGCTGGCTCATCGTCTGCTGCAGGCTCTGCGAGACATTGTCGATGTCGTTGGTGACCCGGCTGAGCAGCTCGCCACGCGGCTGCCGGTCGAAGAACTGCAGCGGCAGCCGGTTGAGCTTGTCCTCGACATCCGACCGCAGCTGGTACACCGTGTTCTGCACGACCCGGTTGAGCAGGAACCCCTGCAGCCAGGTCAGCACGGCCGCGCCGACGTACAGGGCGAGCGCGCCGAGCAGCACCATGCCCAGCGCGTGGAAGTCGATGCCGTGACCCGGCACGAGGTCCATCCGCGCCACCAGGTCGGCGAAGTTGTCCTTGCCCGCCGCACGCAGCTGCTGGACCACCTGCGCCTTCGTCGTCCCCGCCGGGAGGTTCTTGCCGACGATGCCCGCGAAGATCAGGTCGGTCGCGCGGCCCAGCACCTTCGGGCCGACCACGGCGAACCCGACGCCGCCGACGGCGAGCAGGACGACGGCGATCACCCGGGCCCACTCGGCGCCCAGCCGCCCGACGAGCCGGCGCGCGGACGGGCCGAAGTTCATCGCCTTCTCGCCCGGCATGCCGACGCCGCCCATCGGGCCGCCGCCGAACTGGCCGCGCGCTCCCCGAGGCGGACGACGGGTGGTGGTCAACGTCGCCGGCGCGCTCGACCCGTTCGTGGAGGTGGACACCTCGGTCCGCTTCTCGTCGGTCATGCGTCCGCCTCGTGCATGTGATTCCCTCGCTGGCGCTCGGTCATGCCGCCGCCTCCGCCGCGTGCTGGGACTCGACGATCTCGGCGTATGTCGGGCAGCTCTCCAGCAGTTCCCTGTGGGTGCCGTGCCCGACGACCGCGCCGTCCTCCAGGACGACGATCTGGTCGGCGTCGATGATCGTGGAGATCCGCTGCGCCACGATGAGGACGGTCGCGCGCCCGGTGTGCGGCCGCAGCGCGGCGCGCAGCCGCGCGTCGGTGGCGAGGTCGAGCGCGGAGAACGAGTCGTCGAACAGGTAGATCTCCGGCTTGCGGACGAGCGCCCGCGCGATCGAGAGCCGCTGGCGCTGACCGCCCGAGACGTTCGTGCCGCCCTGCGCGATCGGCGCCTCGAGGCCCTCCGGCATCGCCTCGACGAAGTCGCGGGCCTGCGCGACCTCCAGCGCCTCCCAGAGCTCCTCGTCGGTGGCCTCGGGGTTGCCGTACCTGAGGTTGCTCGCCACCGTCCCGGTGAACAGGTACGGCCGCTGCGGCACCAGACCGATCCGGCTCCACAGCAGGTCGGGATCGAGCTCTCGTACGTCGACGCCGTCGACGAGCACCATCCCCCCGGTCACGTCGAACAGCCGCGGCACGAGCGACACCAACGTGGTCTTGCCGGCGCCGGTGCTGCCGACGATCGCCGTCGTCCTGCCCGGTGAGGCGCGCAACGAGATGTGCCTGAGCACCGGCGCGTCCGCACCCGGATAGCGGAACTCGACGTCGCGCAGCTCCACCTCGCCGTGCACGTGCAGCTCCGTCACCGGGTGTTCCGGTGGCGACACCGACGTCTCGGTGTCGAGCACCTCGCCGATCCGCTCGGCGCACACCGCCGCGCGCGGGACGATGATGGCGAGGAACGTCGCCATCATCACCGACATCAGGATCTGCATCAGGTAGTTGAGGAACGCGGTGAGCGCGCCGATCTGCATCTGGCCGCTGTCGACGCGGGCGGCGCCGAACCACAGCACCGCGACGCTCGACGCGTTCAGGATCAGCATCACGGTCGGGAAGACGAGGGCGAACAGGCGGCCGGCGCGCAGCGCGGTGTCGGTGACCGCGACGTTCGCGTCGTCGAACCGCGCGGTCTCGTGCGGCTCGCGGACGAACGCGCGGACGACACGGATCCCGGAGATCTGCTCGCGCAGCACCCGGTTGACCGCGTCGATGCGCTTCTGCATCAACCGGAACTGCGGCACCATGCGGCTGACGATGAGCCCGATCGCGATGACCAGGACCGGCACCGACACCAGCATCAGCCAGGACAGACCGACGTCCTGGCGCAGCGCCATGATGACGCCGCCGACACACATGATCGGCGCCATCACCAGCATCGTGCAGCTCATCATGACGAGCATCTGCACCTGCTGCACGTCGTTGGTGTTGCGCGTGATGAGCGACGGCGCGCCGAACCGCGCCACCTCGCGCGCGGAGAAGCTGCCGACCCGGTGGAAGATGGCCGACCGGACGTCCCGCCCGAACGCCATCGCCGTGTGCGCGCCGAAGTACACGGCCGCGATCGAACACGCCATCTGGACGACCGTGACCACGAGCATCCAGGCGCCCGTACTGAGGATGTAGCCGGTGTCGCCCTTGGCGACGCCGTTGTCGATGATGTCGGCGTTCAGGCTCGGGAGGTACAGCGACGCCACGGTGCCGACGAGCTGGAACAGCACGACCGCGAGCAGCGCCATGCGGTACGTGCGGAGGTGGTCACGCAGGAGTCGGATCAGCATTTTCTGTCTCCCCCGATGATCTGCCGGGCCTGGTCGGCATCCTGCCGTACGCGTCTGACATGACTCTTCTCGAACCGGTCGAGCAGGGCGTCGAGCAGGGTGATCACCTCGGCAACCTGTACAGGTTCGTCGGTGCCGAGCGTCGCCGCAACCGCATTTTCGATGGGCACGGACGCCATCCGCTCGGCCCAGCGCTCCGGCACGCCGGAGACCGCACGGACGAGCGTGCGGCGTCGGTCGCGCGGGTCGGTCTCGGTCTCGACGACGCCGGCCTCGCGCAGCTTCGCCACGGACGCGGACACGTGGCTCTGCGGGAACCCCGTGCGCGCGGTGATCTCCCCCACCGCACTGCCCGGGTGCTCCACGATGTCGCCCATGATGAGCCGGACGCTCGTCGGAGCCGCGGAGAACCCGGCGTCGCCGACGGCGCGCTCGCCCATCTTCATGACGAGGTAGCCGAGCCGGAAGAGGTCGACTCCGTTCACGCCCGGAAGGTTACATCAGATGTGATGGATTTCGGCGGAGGTCCGCTCTGGGCGTAACCGCCCCGGCCTCAGAACAGCGCGGCGGCGAGCTCCCGGTACGCGGGCAGCGGGTCGTCGTCGGCGGCCAGCGCCTGGATCGTCACGTGGTCGGCGCCCGCGTCTAGGTGCGCGTTCACGCCGCGCGCGACGGTCTCCGTGTCGCCGTGCACGGCGAGCGCGTCGATCAGGCGGTCGCTGCCGCCGTCGGCGACGTCCTCGTCGGTCCAGCCCAGGCGCTTGAGGTTGTTCACGTAGTTGCGCAGGCCGAGGTACGGCGTCCGCACCTTCGGCCGGCCGACCGAACGGGCGCGCTCGGCGTCCGTGTCGAGCACGACCTTCTGCTCGGGCGCGAGCAACGGCCCGGCGCCGAGGTTCCCCCGTGCCTCCCGGGTGTGCTCCGGCGTCGTGAGGTACGGGTGCGCACCGGCCGTCCGCTCCGCGGCGAGCCGCAGCACCTTCGGGCCCAGCGCCGCGAGGACGCGCCTGTCGACGGGGACGCCCGCCTCGTCGAGCTGGTCGAGGTAGGACACGATCGTGTCGTACGGGCTCCTGTACTCCTCGGTCGCCTCGGGGTGGCCGATCCCGACGCCGAGCAGGAACCGGTCCGGGTGCCTCTCGGCGATGCGGTGGTACGAGCGCGCGATGGTGGGCGCGTCGTCCTTCCACATGTTCACGATGCCGGTCGCGACGACGACGCGCTCGGTGCCGTCGAGCATCTCCTCCGCGAGCCGGAGGTCTCCTGGCGGGGAGCCGCCGATCCAGACGGCGGTGTACCCGAGCCGCTCGACGTCCGCCGCAAGCTCGGCGCTCAGCTGCCCCGCGCGGAGCCAGATCCCGTACCTGCCGATGTCGATAGCCATGATCACGACACTACCGGGGGCGGCGCATTCATTCCCGTCAGACCTGGCCGGGATAGAAGCCGAGGCGGGCGAGCGGCTCGACGAGCTGGTACTCCTCGTACGACAGGTGCGAGAGCAGCGTGTCGGTGAGCACGTCGACGGCGTCCTGGAGACCCGACAGGTCGTCGGGACGCGCGACGAGCTCGACGAGCGCGCGGTCGACGTTCTCCAGCACGTCGTGGATGACCTTGTGCTCGTCGACGAGCCGGTCGATCACCGGGGCGAGGCCGCGGTCGGCGCTACGCAGGTGCGGGAAGATCGCGTCGTCCTCGAGCGCGTGATGACCGGCGACCACGCGGCAGTACGACGCACAGTACGCCCCCAGCGTCCAGTTGTTCTGCCGCAGGGTCATCTCGTTGAGCTCGGATCTCGCGTCGGCGACCGACTTCGCGCCGGCCCGCACCTGGTCGACGAGGTCGCGCACCTGCGACAGCTCCGCGCGCAGCTGGTCGTGCACGTCGACGAGGTGCGCACCCACCGCGCGCCCGTGCTCGGTGTACGTCGCGTCCGCGGACGCCGCCGGGCGGGCCGGCCGGTCGTCCTCGTCCCACAGCCGCCTCGAGCTGTGCCGCTGCTCCGGCGCGGGCGTCGGCGTGACGCCGAGCCGGGCGTACTCCGTGGGCGTGGTCCGCTCGGGCACGGGCGGGACCACCGCGCCGGAAGCGCCCGCACGTGCGCCGCCGCCGGAACGCTCGGCCGCCACCAGCTCGCGCAGCTCGGGCGCGACCTCCTCGGCGAACCGCCGCAACGACGCCGGGTCGTCGCCGCCGAGGACGAACGCGCTGACGCCGTCGCGCAGCACGAGCTCCGCCAGTTCCTCCACCCACCGGCTCGGCGGCCCCTGCAGGAACCCCCTGCCGTCGGCGGCGAACCGCCCGTTCACGTTGAACAGCCGCCGGACCTCCGCCGGGTCACGCCCGGCGGAGGTCGCCGCGTCGTCGATGACCGCGTTCCCCTCGGCCAGGCCCGCGGGCTCGATGTAACCGAGCGAGGGCAGCCAGCCGTCGCCCGCGCGTCCGGTGAGGGCGAGCGCACGGGGCTTGTACGCGCCGATCCAGAGCTCGATCCGGTGCGCAGGTGCCGGACCGCGCTTCGCGCCGTGGACGCGGTGCTGCTCACCGTCGACCCGCAGCACGCCGCGCTCGTCGGCGTCCCAGATGCCGCGGATGACCTCGATCGCCTCGGCGAGGCCGCGCAGGCTCTCGCCCGGGCTGAGCCGGCGCCCGCCCATGGCCTCGATGGCGTCCCAGAACGCGCCCGCGCCGAGACCCAGCTCCACCCGGCCGCCGCAGAGCAGGTCGAGGCTCGCCGCGCTCCTCGCCACGACCGCGGGCGGTCGCAACGGCAGGTTCAGCACGTTCGGCGCGAGCCGGATCGTCGTCGTCCGGGCGGCGACGTAGCTGAGCAGCGTCCAGGTGTCGACGAACGACGGCTGGTAGGGGTGGTCCTGGAACGTCACGAGGTCCAGGCCCACCTGCTCGCAGAACGCGGCGAGGTCGACGACCTGCCGCGGTTGCCTGGCGCTCGGCGTCAGGAAGGCGCCGAAGAGCAGGTCGTGGCCGTAGTCCGGCACAGTCACCCCCGATGGTTGAAGGATCAACCGCGAGTCTACGACGCCGGCAGCCCGAGCAGCTCGACGGACCGCTCCCGCATCTCGACCTTGCGCACCTTCCCCGTGACGGTCATCGGGAACTCGTCGACGACGTGCACGTACCGCGGGATCTTGAAGTGCGCGAGCCTGCCCCGGCAGAACGCGCGGACGCTCTCGGCCGTGAGCGGCTCGGCGCCCGGCCGCATCCGCACCCACGCCATGAGCTCCTCGCCGTACCTCTCGTCGGGCACGCCGATCACCTGCGCGTCGACGACGTCCGGATGGGTGTAGAGGAACTCCTCGATCTCCCGCGGGTACACGTTCTCGCCGCCGCGGATCACCATGTCCTTGATCCGGCCGGCGATGGTGACGTAGCCGGCGTCGTCCATCGTGGCGAGGTCGCCGGTGTGCATCCACCGTGCCCGGTCGATCACCTCCGCGGTCTTCTCGGGTTCGTCCCAGTAGCCGAGCATGACGGAGTAGCCGCGGGTGCAGAGCTCGCCCTTCTCGCCGCGCGGGACCGCGCGTCCGGTGTCCGGGTCGACGATCTTGATCTCCAGGTGCGGGTGGACGGCGCCGACGGTCGACACCCGCCGTTCGATGTCGTCGTCGCGCCCGGTCTGCGTCGACACAGGCGAGGTCTCGGTCATGCCGTAGCAGATGGTGACGTCGCCGACGCCCATGTCGTCGATGACCCGCTTCATCACCTCGACGGGGCACGGCGAGCCCGCCATCACGCCGGTGCGTAGCGAGGACAGGTCGTAGCTGGCGAAGTCCGGGTCGCCCAGTTCGGCGATGAACATCGTCGGGACGCCGTAGAGGGCGGTGCAGCGCTCCTGCTGCACCGCGGTGAGTGTGGCCTTCGGGTCGAACCCGGGTGACGGGATCACGATGCAGGCGCCGTGGCTGGTCGCGCCGAGGTTGCCCATCACCATGCCGAAGCAGTGGTAGAACGGCACAGGCACGCAGACGCGGTCCTCGTGCGTCCACGCCTGTCCCTCGGCGACGAAGAAGCCGTTGTTCAGGATGTTGTGGTGCGAGAGCGTCGCGCCCTTCGGGAACCCCGTGGTGCCGGACGTGTACTGGATGTTGATCGGGTCGTCGAAAGTGAGCTCGCCCGCGATCTCCGCGAGCCGGTTCCTGCCGTCGAGCCGCGACGGGTCGACGACGGCGTCCCAGTCGGCGTCCCCGACGAACACGGTGCGCTCCAGCGCCGGGCAGTCGGGCGACACCTCGGCGACCATCGCGCGGTAGTCGCTGGTCTTGAACGACGCCGCCGAGACGAGCACCTTGACGCCGGACTGGCGCAGCACGAACGCGAGCTCGTGCGTCCGGTACGCGGGGTTGATGTTGACCAGGATCGCGCCGATCTTCGCGGTCGCGTACTGGACGAACACCCACTCGGCGACGTTCGGCGCCCAGACGCCGACGCGGTCGCCCGTGCGTACCCCGAGGTCGAGCAGCCCGAGCGCGCACGCGTCGACCTCGTCGGCGAGCTCGGCGAACGTGTACCGCCGGCCCGACGCGACGTCGACGAGCGCGTCGCGGCCCGCGTGCGCCGCCACGGTACGGTCCAGGTTCGCACCGATCGTCTCACCGAGCAGCGGCACGGTGGACGTTCCCGACGCATAGCTCGTGTGGACGGACATGACCGCCTCCTGGCGACGCTCGACCCGTGTGTCCCCCGGCTCACGGCCTGCACCATCGTGCCACCGGAGGCGGGGAATGCGCGACCGGTCGCCCGTGTTCCTCCCATACACCGAGTCGACGAAGGAGAAACGGTGGCAACTGTCAAGCTGACCGGCACGGACTTCGACAAGGTCGTCGAGGACAACGAGATGGTCCTGGTCGACTTCTGGGCCAGCTGGTGTGGCCCGTGCCGGATGTTCGCCCCGATCTACGAGAAGGCCTCCGAGGCACACCCGGACATCGTGTTCGGCAAGGTCGACACCGACGCCGAGATCGACCTCGCGCAGGCGTACAACATCTCGTCCATCCCGACGCTGATGGTGATCCGCGACGGCATCGTGCTGCACGCGCAGGCGGGCGCGCTCCCGGAGCGGTCGCTCGAGGAGCTCATCAGCAAGGCGCGCGAGATCGACATGGACGAGGTCCGCGCCGAGGTCGCGAAGGCGAGCTGAGTCCGTAGGCCGCGGCACCGATAGGGTCGAGGCGTCGGAGCATCCGAGTTCGAAGGCGGTCGCCCATGACGTCTCTGCCCGTCGGCGCTACGGTCGCACTCGCCACCCCGCTGGACGAGAACGGAGCACTCGACCACACCGCGCTCGCGAAACTGGTCGCCCGCGTCGTCGAGGGCGGCGTCGTCGGCATCAGCCCCACCGGTTCCACCGGCGAGGGGCCGCGGCTCGACCGCGACACACGCGTCGCGGTCACCCGTGCGGTACGCGAGCAGGCGCCGACGGGCATGCCGGTGGTCTCCGGCGTCCCGCTCACGTCCGTCTCGGAGGGACTGCGCGAGCTCGACCTCCTGGCCGAGAACGGCGCGACCGCCGCGCTCGTCGCACCGCCGTACTACTACCCGTTGACCGACGCGGACGCGGTCGGTCTCTACGAGCACCTCGCGGACCGGTCGTCGATCCCGCTGGTGCTCTACAACATCCCGGTCTTCACGAAGGTCCGGTTCGCACCGGACGTCGTCCGTAGGCTCGCCGCACACCCGAACGTCACGGGCATCAAGGACAGCAGCCGCGACATGGAGTACTTCCAGCAGGTCGTGGCGGCGACCGAAGGCGCCGACTTCGCGGTCCTGACCGGCTCGGACACCATGCTCGTCGCGAGCCTGCTCTCCGGCGGGCACGGCACGATCGCGGCGAGCGCGAACCTGGTGCCCGAGCTGTCGGCGGGCATCTGCTGCTATATCGCGGCGGGCGAGCTCGACCAGGCGCTGGCGGCGCAGCGCAGGCTGCAGGACGTGATCCACGCGTGCCGCGGCGGCACCCCGCCCGCGGCGTGGAAGGCGGCCCTGCACCACGCCGGTGTCTGCGAGCCCTACCTCGCGCCGCCCGCCACCGGCCTCGGCGACGCGGAGTACCGCACGCTCATGGAGACGCTGGAGTCGCTCGGCGTCTGACCGCCGCCGACCGCGAGCTCCTGGTTGATCATGTTCTCATGATCAACCAGGGCTTCACACGAGCCGCAGAGCGTGGTAAGCCCTGGTTCGTCGTGGGAAGGCGGGCCTCAGTGGTGCCTGCGGCGGCGCACCAGGATCCACACGAGCACCAGGCCCACCGTCCCCACGGCCAGTGGCACGCGGTACTTCTGGATCGCGCCGGAGACGCCGGTCACGGCCAGCAGGTCGATGGCGTCGTCGCTCTGCTCGCGCGTGGCGTACGCCGACGGGCGCAGCGGCGGGGACGCGGGCACCGGCCGGCTGCTGGCGTCGGCGCCGTCTGCGGGCGCGGCGTCCACCGGTGCCGCGGGTTCCGGCGCGGCCGTATCCTGTTGCAGCGTCTCGGCGAGCCGGTTGGCGAACTGGCCGATCAGCTTGCCGCCGACGTCCTGCAGCATGCCCCGCCCGAACTGCGCCGGCCTGCCGGTGACGGCGAGGTCGGTCACCACGCGGACGCTGGTCAGGCCGTCGGCCGCCGGGGTCAGCGTCGCGGTCACCTTCGCCTTGGCGGTGCCGGAGCCGCGCGTCTCCTTGCCCGCCGCGTCGACGACGACCCTGCCGTTCGCCTCGTCCTTCTCGACGAACTTCGCGTCGCCCGCGTAGGTCATGGAAATGGGGCCGACCTTCACCTTCACCGTGCCGGTGAACTCGTCGCCGCGCACGTCGAGCACGGTGGCGCCCGGCATGCACGGCCCCATGCGTTCGACGTCGAGCAGGACGTTCCACGCCTCTTCACGCCCAACCGGAACGGTGAACTCGTGCACGAGCTCCATGGCACCTCTCCCTGACGACGACGGCCGCACCGGGAGGGTCCCCCGGTGCGGCCATCCTCTCCTATCGCTGCTAGAGTCCCGCGGCGGCGCTGACCGCCCGGCGTGTCAGCACGCGGGACAGATGCTGCCGGTACTCCGCAGAACCGGTGAGGTCGGTGCTCGGCGACGTGCCCTCGCCCGCCTGCTCGGCGGCCGACGCGATCGCACCGGCGGACGCCTCGCCACCCGCGAGCGCGGCCTCGACGGCCCGCCCGCGGACGGGCACCGACGCTACGTTGGTCAGCCCCACCCGTGCCTCGGCGATCGACCCGTTGCTCCGCCGCACCGCGGCGGCCACACCGACGATCGCCCAGGCCTGCGCAGTCTGATGGAACTTCTCGTAGTGCACGCCCCAGCCGTCGAGCTTCGGCACGCGCACCTCCGCCAGCAGCTCGTCCGGCTCCAGCACGGTGGTGAGGTAGTCGACGAAGAAGTCGGCCGCCGGCACCGTCCGCCGGCCGGACGATCCCGCCACCACCATCTGCGCGTCCAGTGCGACGGCCACCGCAGGCAGGTCGCCTGCCGGGTCGGCGTGCGCAAGCGAGCCGCCGAAGGTGCCGAGGTTGCGCACCTGCCGGTCGCCGACGGTCTCGGTCGCCTGTGCGACCAACGGCGCGTATCGCTGGACGAGCGCGTCGCCGAGGACGTCGTGATGCGTCGTCATCGCACCGATCACGATCGCGTCGCCGTCGTCGCGGACGCCGCGCAGCTCCTCGATCCTGCCGAGGTCGACCAGCGTGGTCGGCAGGGCCAGCCGCAGCCGCAGCATCGGCACCAGGCTCTGCCCGCCGCCGATCACCTTCGCGTCCTCGCCGGCCTGGCGCAGCGCGCTCACCGCCTCCTCGACGCTGTCCGGACGCACGTACTCGAACGCTGCGGGAATCACGACGACGCACCGCCGTTCGCATCCTGGATGGCCTGCCACACCCGGTGCGGCGAGCACGGCATCGGCACGTCGTTCACTCCCATCGGCCGCAGCGCGTCGACCACGGCGTTCACCACCGCCGGCGTCGACGCGATGGTGCCGGCCTCGCCGACCCCCTTGACCCCCAACGGGTTCGTCGTCGCCGGCGTCTCCGTCCGCGCCGTCGTGAACGCCGGCAGGTCAGCCGGCGACGGCACGGTGTAGTCGACGAAGGTGCCGGTGAGCAGGTTGCCGTCGGAGTCGTACACCGCGTTCTCGAACAGCGCCTGCCCGATGCCCTGAGCGAGCCCGCCGTGGACCTGGCCGTCCACGATGAGCGGGTTCACCACGTGCCCGACGTCGTCGACGGAGACGTACGACCGGATCTTCACCATCCCCGTCTCGGTGTCGACCTCGGTCGCGCACAGGTGCGTGCCGTGCGGGAAGGAGAAGTTCTCCGGGTCGAACGTCGCGTCCGAGTCCAGGCTCGCCTCGACGCCGTCGGGCAGGTCGTGCGCCGCGAACGTGGCGAGCGCGATCTCCTGGATCGACTTCTCCGAGCCAGGGCTGCCCTTCACGCGGAACGACCCGTCCGCGAACTCGAGGTCGTCCTCCGCGCACTCGAGCATGTGCGCCGCGACCTTGCGGGCCTTGTCGATCACCTTGCCGCACGCCGCGATGACGGCCGTGCCGCCGACTGTGAGCGAACGCGAACCGTAGGTGTCCATGCCCTTCGCCGACACCCTGGTGTCGCCGTGCAGCACCTCGACGTCCTCGAACGGGACGCCGAGCTGGTCGGCGACGATCTGGCTCCACGCCGTCTCGTGGCCCTGGCCGTGTGCCGACGAGCCGGTGACGACCTCGACCTTGCCGGACGGCAGCATGTGCAGGCTCGCGGTCTCCCAGCCGCCGGCGCCGTACGAGAGGCTGCCGAGAACGCGCGACGGCGCGAGCCCGCACATCTCGGTGTACGTCGAGATGCCGAGGCCGAGCTGTACCGGGTCGCCCCGCTCCCGGCGTTCGGCCTGTTCCCTGCGCAGCGCGTCGTAGCCGAACAGCTCCATCGCCTTGTCGGTGGCGGCCTCGTAGTTCCCGGAGTCGTAGGTGAGTCCCGCGACGGTGGTGAACGGGAACTCCTCGTGCGCGATCCAGTTCCTCCTGCGGACCTCCATCGGGTCCATGCCGAGCTCGGCGGCGAGCTCGTCCATCATCCGCTCGATGGCGAACGTCGCCTCGGGACGCCCGGCGCCGCGGTAGGCGTCGGTCCACGCGGTGTTCGTGAAGACGCCGGTGCACTCGAACCGGTACGCGGGCATCTTGTAGATCGCGTTGAACATGAACGCGCCGAGCAGCGGGACGCCGGGCGTCACCAGCCCGAGGTACGCGCCCATGTTCGCGAGCAGCCGCACCTTCAGCCCGGTGATCGTGCCGTCCCGCCTCGCCGCGAGGTCGAGCTGCTGGATCTGGTCGCGGCCGTGGTGCGCCGTGAGCAGGCTGTCGCTGCGCGTCTCGGTGTACTTCACCGGCTTGTGCAGGCGCTTGGCCGCGACGAGGGTGATGACCTCCTCGGGGGTCACCTGCAGCTTGCCGCCGAACCCGCCGCCCACGTCCGGCGCGACGACCCGCAGCTTGTGCTCCGGCGTGTTCGTGGTGAGCGCGAGCATCAGCCTGAGGATGTGCGGGATCTGCGTCGCCGACCACATCGTGAACTGCCCGCCGGTGGGGTCGACGACGACGCTGCGCGGCTCCATGAACGACGGGATAAGCCGCTGCTGCAGGAACCGACGGCTGACCGTCACCTCGGCGTCGCCGAGCGCCTCGTCGACCGAGCCGCCGGTGCCCGCCTCGGCGGAGTCGAAGACCCACGTGAACGAGGAGTTCGTGCCCTTGTCGGCGTGCACGAGCGGGCTGCCGTCGGCCACCGCGGCCTCCATGTCGAGGACGACGGGCAGCGGGTCGTAGTCGACCTCGATCGCCTCCAGCGCGTCGACGGCGCTCGCCGTGTCGCGCGCGACGACGACCGCCACGGCCTCGCCGGCGAACCTGACCTCGTCGACGGCCAGCGCCGGGTGGTCGGGATGCACCATGTCCTCGGTGACCGGCCAGGCGCACGGCAGCGTGCCCTGCTCGTCGGCGACGTCGCGGCCGCTGAACACAGCGACCACGCCGGGACGGTCACGTGCGGGCCCGAGGTCGATGTCCGTGATGCGCGCGTGCGCCATGGGGCTGCGCAGGATCGCGATGTGCAGGGTCCCCGGCGGCGTGATGTTGTCGGTCCAGTTCGTCTGGCCGGTGACGAGGTGCGCGTCCTCCTTGCGGAGTCGCGCGTTGCCGACCTCCGGGCGGTGCTCTTCGACGACGCTCATGCCGACGCCACCCCCTCCGGCGTGGACGGGGCCGCGCCGCGGGCGGACCGCAGCTCGGCGGCGGCGGCCGAGACCGCGCGCACGATGTTCTGGTAACCGGTGCAGCGGCAGAGGTTGCCCTCCAGGCCCTCCCTGATCTCCTCGTCACTGGGATCGGGGTTGTCGGCGAGCAGGTCGCACGCCGCCATCATCATGCCCGGGGTGCAGAAACCGCACTGCAACGCGTGCTGCTCGTGGAACGCCCGCTGGACCGGGTGCAGCGCACCGTCCTCGCCGGTGGGCACCAGACCCTCGACCGTGGTGACCACGTGGCCGTCCGACTGGGCGGCGAGCAGCGAGCAGCTCTTCACCCCTCGCCCGTCGAGCAGGACGGTGCACGCCCCGCAGTTACTGGTGTCGCAGCCGACGACGGTCCCCACTTTGCCGAGCCGTTCGCGTAGGTACTGGACCAGGAGCGTCCGCGGCTCGACGTCGTCGTCGTATCTGACTCCGTCGACGGTGACACTGATGTTCGTCATGCCCCCTCCTGTGGGTGCGACGACACTGGTCCGTCGAGTCAAGTCCTGTCCGGGCCCAGATGCAAGGGGTCGGATTTCAAATGACCATCGTGCGGGCCTTACGGCCGCGCGACGGCGGCGGCGACCTGTTCCAGCGCGGCCAGGCTGTGCCCCGCGACGAACTCGTCGACGTAGGGCAGCGCCGCTGCCATCCCGGTCGTCACCGGCGCGAACCCCGCCTTGCCCTTGTGCGGGTTCACCCAGACGACCCGGTGCGCGAGCCGGGACAGCCGGGCCATCTGCTCGGCCAGCAGCGCCGGGTCGCCGCGTTCCCAGCCGTCGCTGAACACCACGACCACCGCCTGCCGGGCCGTGCCGCGCTGACCCCAGC
>JAFMQP010000208.1 GCA_017354575.1 Acidothermales bacterium
ACCTCGCCGCCGTCGAGCCAGGCACGTACCCGCGAGGCGAGGCGGTCGATCCGCGCCCGTGCGTCCGGGTCAAGCGGCAACCGGCCGACCGTGAAGACGCCGAGGTCCCGCTTCGGCAGCACGTACACGGCGGCCCGCGGGCTGTAGGTCTGGATCAGCCCGGGATCCTCCCACGCCGCGGGCGCACACGATTCGACGCGGGCGTGCAGGCCGAGCAGCGCGTCGCGGGACGCAGTGACCTGCAGGCCCGCGAACGCGGCGTCCACATAGGAGCCTTCGGGCGGCCGTCGGGTCAGGTTGTTCACGGCCAGCCGGTAGGCGACGGCCTGCTCGCAGGTGACGGTCGGCGCCGGGCGCCCGCGGCTCAGGGGTGCTCACCGACCGGCGCGTGACCGGCCGAGCCCATCGCGGCCCGGCGGGCGGCGAGCGGGGCGAACACGTCCAGGCCGAGGAAGATCAGGAAGAACATCGCGCCGAGCAGCCAGCCGGCGAGGGCGTCGGTGAGCCAGTGGTAGTTGAGACCGACCATCCCGATACCGGCCGCGGCGCTCCCGACCACGACGAGGACCCGGCGTACGCGTACCGTGAGCCACCGCTCGACCACGGGGAACGCGAGCACCAGCATCTCGAGCGCGGCACCCCAGATCACGATGGCGTTGACGGCATGACCGGACGGGTACTCCGCGCCGCCCGCGAACATCGCGTCGTACCCCGACCGGGGCGCGGTGCGTCCCGTCACGATCTTGATCCCCGGGATGACCAGCGCGAGCGTCGCGCAGATGCAGAACGTGACCACGATCGGCCGGACCGACCGCAGTCGTGCCGCCGCGATCAGGCAGCACGCGCCCAGCGGCGGGATCAGCACGTACTCGTTTCCCACCTGGGCGAGCAGCCACCAGAACCACCACGCCGCCGAGTGCGCCGGCGGCGGGAACCACTGCTGCGACAACAGCAGGTCGAGCCGTTCCAGCGGGCCGCGGACGGTGACGTCGACGGTGATCGCGACGGTGCCGGCGAACAGCCCCGCGCACGCCCAGGCCCGGCCCCGCCCGAAGGACATGCGCCGCCTCCCACCGCTCACCGTCCGATGCCCTCTCCGATTGTGCCGCGCGCGGGCGCACGCGCAGCGGAGACCCGGCGACGTCCGACGAGCCGCGCCCGCCTAACTGGCCACGGCCGCCGCGACCAGGCGCGGCAGCACGTCGCCGATCGGTTCCCCGATGACCGCGTCGGCCAGCTCGTCGTACGGGGTGGGCTGGGCGTTCACCACGACGAACCGCGCGGACGCGCCCAGCGCGACGTCGCAGAGCCCGGCGGCCGGCTGGACCGAAAGCGAGCTGCCCACCGCGAGGAACACCTCCCCGGACGCCGCCGCCGCGTACGCGCGCAGCCACACCCGCTGGTCGAGCTCCTGCCCGAACGAGATGGTCGCCGACTTCAGGATGCCGCCGCAGACCTCGCAGGCCGGGTCCTCCTCACCCGCCTCGACCCGGCGCAGCACGGTACGCATCGGCCACCGCCGACGGCACTCCAGGCACTCCACCTCGTGGATGCTGCCGTGCACCTCGATCACGCGGTCGTCGCTGTTGCCCGCCGCCTGGTGCAGGCCGTCGATGTTCTGGGTGATGACCGCGACGAGCTTGCCGCGCCGCTCCAGCTCGGCGACGGCGAGGTGACCGGTGTTCGGACGTGCGTCCCAGGCGGGGTGGACGAGCCGCCCCTGCCACGCCCGGCGCCGCACGTCCGGGTCGGCGACGTACGACTGCAGGGTGGACAGCTCCTGCGCGGCGGGGTCCTTGGTCCACACGCCCTGCGGCCCGCGGAAGTCCGGGATCCCGGAGTCGGTGGAGATCCCCGCACCCGTCAGCACGGTGACCGCGCGCGCCTCGCGCAGCCACTCGGCCGCCGCGTCCTCGGGCGCCGTCATGCGTTCCTAGTACCCGTACACCGGGATGACGGACCCGCGCGCCAGGGTGTGGAAGTGCATGGTGAACCCGACCACCGCGGGCGTCGCGTCGGCGTCGAGGCCGAGCGAGTCGGCGTCGAGCGCGTGCACGGTGAACACGTAGCGGTGCGGCGGGTCGCCCTGCGGTGGCGCGGCGCCGCCGAAGTCCTTGCTGCCGTAGTCGTTGCGGGCATGGACGGCGCCGTCGGGCAGGCCCTCGAAGTCGCCCGTGCCGGCGCCGCGCGGCAGCTCGTGCACGTTCGCCGGGATGTCGAAGAGCACCCAGTGCCAGAACCCGCTGCCGGTGGGCGCGTCCGGGTCGTAGCACGTGACGGCGAAGCTCTTCGTGCCGTCCGGCTCGCCGGACCAGGCGAGCTGCGGGGAGACGTTCTCGCCCGTCATGCCCATCTGGTTGAACACGTGGGTGTCGGACAGCATCTCGCCTTCGGCGACGTCGTCGCTGCGCACGGAAAGCGCCGGCACCTGGGGCATCCACTCGTACGGCAACTGGGCACGTTGCGCTGCCATGGTCATCCTTCCGCTCGATCGCGTCGGTCCGTCATGGTCTACCAGCTCGTGTCGACCGGCTTCCCTTCGGCGTACCCGGCCGCGCTCTGCGTACCCAGGACCGCCCGGTCGTGGAACTCCTCGAGCGAACGGGCGCCGGCATACGTGCACGAGCTGCGCAGGCCCGCGACGACGGCGTCGAGCAGGTCCTCGACGCCGGGGCGGTCCGGGTCGAGGTACATCCGGGCGCTGGAGATGCCCTCCTCGAAAAGCGCCTTCCGCGCCCGCTCGAACGGGCTCTCGTCCGCGGTGCGGCCGCGGACGGCACGCGCGGACGCCATGCCGAAGCTCTCCTTGTACAGCCGCCCGTCCGACGACTCGTGGAAGTCGCCCGGCGACTCGTGCGTGCCGGCGAACCACGACCCGATCATCACGTTGGACGCGCCGGCGGCGACGGCGAGCGCGACGTCGCGGGGGTGCCGGACGCCGCCGTCGGCCCACACGTGCCGGCCGAGCCGGCGCGCCTCGGCGGCGCACTTGAGCACGGCCGACAGCTGCGGCCGGCCGACGCCGGTGCGCATCCGGGTGGTGCACATGGCGCCGGGACCCACGCCCACCTTGACGATGTCGGCCCCGGCGGCGACGAGGTCACGGACCCCGGCGGCGGTCACCACGTTCCCCGCCGCGACGGGCACGTCGGGCCGCAGCCCGCGCACCGCCTCTAGCGCCTCGAGCATCTTCTCCTGGTGGCCATGGGCGGTGTCGATGACGAGGCAATCGACGCCGGCGGCCAGCAGCCCCTTCGCCCGGGGGACGACGTCACCGCCGACGCCGACCGCGGCGGCGACGCGCAGCCGGCCGTCGGCGTCGAGCGCCGGCCGGTACAGCGCGGACCGCAGCGCACCGGTGCGGGTGAGCAGGCCGGCGAGCCGGCCCGACCCGTCGACGACCGGCGCGAGCCGGCGGTGCACCGCGTCGAGTCGCTCGAAGGCGTCCTGCGGTCCGATGCCCGCGGGGAGGGCGCATAGGTCGGACGTCAGCAGCTCGCCGAGCTGGGTGAACCGGTCGACGCCGGCGCAGTCGGCGTACGTCACGACGCCCACCGGCCGGTCGTCGTCGACGACGACGACCGCGCCGTGCGCGCGCTTCGGCAGCAGTGCCAGCGCCTCGCTCACGGTGTCGTGGGGTTCGAGCGTCACGGCGGTCTCGTACACCGGGTGCCGACCCTTGACCCACGACACGACCTCGGCGACGACGTCGCCGGGGATGTCCTGCGGGATGACGGCGATCGCGCCGCGTCGGGCCACCGTCTCGGCCATCCGGCGGCCGGACACCGCGGTCATGTTCGCGACGACGACCGGGACGGTCGTGCCCGTGCCGTCGACCGTCGCGAGGTCGACGTCGTAACGCGAGGCGACCGACGAGCGGTTCGGGACCATGAACACGTCGTCGTAGGTGAGGTCATGGTCCGGTGGTGAGTCGTTGAGGAATCGCACGATTCCCCGATCCTACGTCGTGGCCTCGCGAAAACCGGGTGACAGGCCTGCGAGGATGGGCGCATGGATCTGGGTCTCGCTGGTCGCGTCTACGTCGTCACCGGTGGAACGAAGGGGCTCGGAAGGGCCACGGCGGAGGCACTCGTCGCCGACGGCGCGAGGGTCGTGGTGTCGTCGAGGAGCGTGCAGAACGTCACCGGCGCCGTCGCGGAACTCGGCGGGCCCGAGCACGCCACCGGCCTCGCGGTCGACAACGCCGACCCGGGTGCCGCCGACCGGCTCGTCGAGCACGCGGTCTCGACGTTCGGCCGGCTCGACGGCCTGCTCGTCAGCGTCGGCGGCCCGCCGGCGGGGAGCGTCACCGGCATCACCGACGAGCAGTGGCAGCAGGCGTTCGGGTCGGTGTTCCTGGGCGCGGTGCGGCTCGCGCGCACCGTGGGCGCCCGGCTCACCGACGGCGGCGCGATCGCGTTCGTGCTGTCCACGTCCGTGCGTTCGCCGATCCCGAACCTCGCCATCTCCAACGGGCTGCGGCCCGGCCTCGCCGTCGTCGCGAAGACGCTGGCCGACGAGCTCGGGCCACGCGGCATCCGCGTCAACAGCCTGATGCCGGGGCGGATCGAGACCGACAGGGCACGCGAGCTGGACGCCGCCACCGCCGACCCCGAGCGCGCCCGCAAGGAGCGGGCCGCCACCATCCCGCTCGGCCGCGACGGCACGCCGGGCGAGTTCGGCCGGGTGGCCGCGTTCCTGCTGTCCCCCGCCGCGTCGTACGTGACCGGCAGCGTCGTGGCGGTCGACGGTGGCGCGCTCAGGACGCTCTAGCCCACCGCGACGCCCGAAGCTCCTCCACAGCCTGTTCGGCGGCTACGCCGGACTGCTGACCGAACCCGTCGTGCGGCGGTTCGTCGGCTTCGGGCTGCTCGGGCGGGTCGCGATCTCGATGATGTCGCTCGGCGTCATCCTGCTCATCTCAGGGCTCACCGGCTCGTACACGGACGCCGGCCTGCTCGCCGGGATCGGCGTACTGTCCGGCGCCGTCGGGATGCCCGTGCTCGGCCGGCTGGCCGACCGGTACGGGCAGAGCCGGGTCACCCTGTTCGCGATCCCGTTGCACGGTGTCGGCCTGGTGTCCCTCGTGCTGCTCGCCGTGCTGCGGACGCCGGTGTGGGCACTGCTGCCGTCGGCGTTCGTGATGGGCGCGGCGTACCCGCCGATCGGCTCGTTCGTGCGGGCCCGCTGGTCGGCCCGGTTGGGCGGCACGCCCAGGCTGACGACGGCGTACGCGTTCGAGTCGGTCGTCGACGAGCTCATCTTCGTCACCGGTCCGGTGCTGGCGACGCTGCTCTCGACGCGGGTCCACCCCGGGGCGGGGCTCGCCGCGGCGCTGCTGTTCACCCTCGTCGGCGGCATCGGGTTCGCCCGCCAGCGGGCGACCGACCCGGCGCGCCAGGCCGTCGAGGGGCGCAGGGCGTCCGCGGTACGTACACCGGTCGTCCACGTCGTGGTGCTCGTGAACCTCACGGCGGGCACCGCCCTCGGCTCGATCGACGTCGCGGTCGTGGCGTTCACGTCCGCGGCGGGCGTGCGGTGGGCGTCCGGGCTGGTACTCGCCCTGTTCGCGGCCGGCAGCGCGATCGGGGGGCTGGCGTTCGGCGCGGTGCCGTGGCGGATCGACCCGCTGTGGCGGTTCGCCGGCACCGGCACGCTGCTCGGCCTGCTGTTCCTGCCGCTCGTGTTCGCGCCGTCGGTCGGCTGGCTGCTGCCGCTCGGCTTCCTCAGCGGGCTGGGCATCTCGCCGCTCATCGTCGCGAGCAACACGCTGGTCGAGCGCGGCGTGCGGCGCGACCGGCTCACCGAGGCACTCACCTGGCTCACCACCGGCCTGCTCGTCGGCGTCGCCGCCGGGTCGTGGCTCACCGGCCGGGTCGTCGACGTCACCGACGGCTTCCACGGTTTCCACGTCGTCACCCCCGCTGCTCTGGTAACCGCCGCGGCGGCCTGGCTGGCCTGGTTGCGGCTGCGCCGCGCGCCGGGACGGGAATCCGCGCGGTGAGGTCGCCGCGGCTCTGGACACGTACTGGGCACGTCGCTAGCATCCACTGCTAGTAAACAAAGTCTCACCAGAGGGAGAGCCCCTGCCGCCCCGGCTCGTCGCGCCGCCACTTCGGAGGTCGTCCTCATGTCGTCACGAGTAGCCGTCATCGGCGCGGGCCCCAGCGGTCTCGCGCAACTACACGCGTTCGAGGAGGCCCGCCGCAAGGGCACGGATATTCCCGAGGTGGTCTGTTACGAGAAACAGAGCGACTGGGGCGGGCTCTGGAACTATACGTGGCGTACGGGGCTCGACGGGCACGGCGGTCCGGTGCACGGGAGTATGTACCGCTATTTGTGGTCGAACGGCCCGAAGGAATGCCTCGAGTTCGCTGACTACCCGTTCGACAAGCATTTCGGTAAGCCGATTCCGTCGTTCCCGCCGCGGGAGGTCCTGTACGACTACATCACCGGGCGGGCGAAGAAGGACAACGTCCGGCCGCTCATCCGCTTCGACACCGCCGTGCGCTGGGTCGCGTACGACGAGGACGCCGGCCGGTTCGAGCTGATCGTGGAGTCGCTCGACGAGGGCACCACGCGCACCGAGCGGTTCGACCACGTCATCGTCGCGACGGGACACTTCTCGACGCCGAACGTGCCGGCGTTCGAGGGGTTCCGGCAGTTCCCGGGCCGGATCCTGCACTCGCACGACTTCCGCGACGCACGCGAGTTCGCCGGCAAGGACCTGCTCGTCGTCGGCAGCAGCTACTCCGCCGAGGACATCGCGTTGCAGTCCAAGAAGTACGGCGCGAAGTCCGTGACCATCTCGTACCGCACCGCGCCGATGGGCTTCCCCTGGCCCGACGGCATCGACGAGGTGCCGCTGCTGTCGAAGGTCGAGGGCAACACAGCGCACTTCGCCGACGGGACGACACGGGACGTGGACGCCATCGTGCTGTGCACGGGCTACCAGCACGCGCTCACGTTCGTCGACGACAGTCTCCGGCTGCGCACGAACAACGTGCTCTAC
>JAFMQP010000209.1 GCA_017354575.1 Acidothermales bacterium
ACCAGGCGTTCACGATGCACGGCACGATCATGCTGCTGCTGTTCGCCACACCGCTGTTCGCCGGCTTCGCGAACGAGATCATGCCGCTGCAGATCGGCTCTCCCGACGTCGCGTTCCCGCGGATGAACATGCTGAGCTTCTGGCTCTTCCTGTTCGGCGGGATCATGGTGATCTTCGGCTTCCTCACGCCGGGTGGCGCCGCGAGCTTCGGCTGGTTCGCGTACTCGCCGCTGTCCAGCGCCGACTACACCCCCGGTCTCGGCGGTGACCTGTGGATCATGGGCCTGGCGCTCGCCGGGTTCGGCACGATCCTCGGCGCGGTCAACTTCGTCACGACGGTGATGACGATGCGGGCACCCGGTATGACGATGTTCCGGATGCCGATCTTCACCTGGAACATCCTGCTCACCAGCGTGCTCGTGCTGCTGGCGTTCCCGGTCCTCGCGGCCGCCCTGCTCGGCCTCGAGGCCGACCGGCGGCTCGGTGCGCACATCTTCGACCCGGCCAACGGCGGCGCGGTGATGTGGCAGCACCTGTTCTGGTTCTTCGGCCACCCCGAGGTCTACATCGTGGCGCTGCCGTTCTTCGGCATCGTCACCGAGGTCATCCCGGTGTTCAGCCGCAAGCCGTTGTTCGGGTACACCGGCATGGTCGGCGCGACCATCGCGATCGCGGGTCTTTCCATGACCGTCTGGGCGCACCACATGTTCGTCACCGGTGCGGTGCTGCTGCCGTTCTTCTCGTTCATGACGTTCCTGATCGCCGTGCCCACGGGCGTGAAGTTCTTCAACTGGGTCGGCACCATGTGGCGCGGGCAGATCAGCTTCGACACACCGATGCTGTTCGCGGTCGGTTTCCTGAGCACGTTCCTGTTCGGCGGGTTGACCGGCATCATCCTGGCGTCGCCGCCGCTGGACTTCCACGTGTCCGACTCGTACTTCGTCGTCGCGCACTTCCACTACGTGCTGTTCGGCACGGTCGTGTTCTCGATGTTCTCCGGCTTCTACTTCTGGTGGCCGAAGATGACCGGCAAGATGCTCGGCGAGCGGCTGGGCAAGCTGCACTTCTGGCTCGTCTTCATCGGGTTCCACACGACGTTCCTGATCCAGCACTACCTGGGCGTCATCGGCATGCCCCGGCGGATCGCCGACTACGCCGCGAGCGACGGGTTCACGTGGGAGAACGACGTGTCGACGCTGGGCGCGTTCATCCTCGGTGTCTCGATGCTGCCGTTCCTCTACAACATCTGGATCACCGCCAGGCGTGGGGCGAAGGTGCAGGTCGAGGACCCGTGGGGCTTCGGCGGCGGGCTGGAGTGGGCGACGTCGTGCCCGCCGCCACGGCACAACTTCGTCTCGCTGCCGCGTATCCGCTCCGATCGCCCGGCGTTCGACAAGCATGTCCCCCCGCGGGAGAAGATTCCCTCATGATCGTTGCTTTACCGAACGGCTGGCGTGGTAGAAGGAAAACGCGCAGACTAGACGGGTCACGCAAGTCCTGCGGAGGTGTCTCGTGACGACGTACGAGGCGGAAGTACCGAACCTGCTCCCCGTGCTGTCCCGTGGCAAGCACCGCAACCCGCGCAAGGGCGCCTGTTTCATGGAGTTGGCGTCGTTCCTCGCGGGCGAGCGGTGGAGCGACCACCCGGGCTGCACCCATCGGCTGCTCGCGGCACTGGCCAGGCACGTCAACGACTACACGTCCGACGACGGCCGGTCCCGGCTCGCCGTCCTCGTGCCGTCGGTCATCGGGCTGACCAGTGACGACCCGGTGGTGGACGCGCGGATCGCGCTGCGCGCCGCCACCCACGCGTTGCCGGTCGTCGCGGCCGAGCGACAGTGTGTGATGGCCGTGTCCGTGCTCGCCGCGGAACAGGTGATCTCGGAGCTCACCGGCCGCCCGGCCGACGTGATGGACGAGGCGAGCCGCGCGGCGCTCGCGGAGGCGCCGCACGCCGCGCAGTGGGCGCGCCGGTTCACCCGCCGGCTGCGTCGCTCGCCGAAGGCGTTCCGGCGCTACGCCGCGCCGGTCATCGTCCACTCGGCGGTCGAGGGCGTCGCGCGCGCCTGCGTCGCCGATCCGGACCCGCTGCTGTACGACCTGCTCGAGGACGCGATCGCCGACTGCCGGAACTTCGTCCGTGCCGAGGCGGACGAGCCCGTGGCCGTCGACCAGGAGCGGTGGGAGACCGCCTGCGTGACTCTCCGCCACCGTTCCGCCCTGTAGCGGAGGGTCAGGCGAGGGACTCGTAGACCAGCGCCGCCGCGGCGAGGTCCTCCAGGGCCGTGCCGACGGACTTGAACAGCGTGATCTCGTCCTCGCGCGCACGGCCGGCGTGCCGGCCCCTGGTGAGGTCGTACAGCGTGCCGGCGACGTCGGTGGCGGCGAACGCGCCGGACTCGACGGGCGCGAGCAGGTCGCCGCTCTCCTCCAGCGCGTCCCGCGTGTCGACGAACACCGTGGCCTTCCGCAACGCGTCGTCGTCGGTCTCCCGCAGGTGCGGCGCGAAGCTGCCGATGAGGTCCAGGTGCATGCCCGGACGCAGCCAGTCGCCCGAAACGACCGGCCGGCTCGCCAGCGTCGCGCAGCTCACGACGTCCGCCGCCGCCACCGCGGGTGCCAGCTCGTCGACCCTGACGGCCTCGAAGCCGTCCGCACGCAGCGCCGTCACCAACGCGTCGGCACGCGACGCGGTGCGGTTCCACACGCTCACCCGCTCGACGGGGCGCACCGCCCGGTAGGCGGCGGGCAGCGCTTCGGCGACCTTCCCCGCGCCCACCACGAGCAGGTGCCGCGCGTCCTCCCTGGCGAGGTACGCCGCCGCGAGCGCGGACGCGGCCGCCGTCCGCCGCCTGGTCAGCTCGGCCCCGTCGACGACGGCGAGCGCCGCGCCGGTCGTCGCGCTGGACAGCACGTACGCCGGGTTCACGGCAGGCAGACCGGCGGCGCCGTTGTGCGGGAACACGTTCACCAGCTTCACGCCGACGTAGCGCGCCGACCATGCGGGCATGAGCAGCAGCGTCGCCTCCGCCTCGGGCGCACCCACCCGGTGCTGGTGGCGTAGCGGCGCCTCGGCGCCCTCGACGAACCCGTTGCGCAGGGCCGCGACGAGCGCGTCGAACGGCAGCAGCCGGGCGGTCTCCTCGGCACCCACCATGCGCACGCGGAGACCCTACCGTCCTGCCGCGGGTGCGCTCAGACGTGCAGCTGGCCGTCGGTCTCGACGCGTACCCGGTCGCTGCTCAGCTCGGCGAGCGCCCGGTCGACGGGGAGCGGCTCCACGTCGTGCGTCCTGGTCGGCAGCATCCGCAACGCCCTGCCGTACTTCGCGAGCGCGTCGAAGTGGGCCGGCCAGCGCTGTGCGGTGCCCGAGACGAAGCGGACGTGTCCGGTGATGTGCGGCAGCACCTGCTGCGCCCACTGGCTCGGCGACGTCGCGCCCACCGAGCTCACCCCGTTCGGGAACAGCATCACGTCCACGTCGTGGTACGGGTCGCCGGCCGCGGCCACCGTCTCCAGGTACGTCTTCGCCTGCTGCAGCGACGACTCGACGGGGAAGAAGCTCCAGTACGGCACCGAGCCCGTGCGCTGCGCCTCGCTGTGGTCGACCATCGCGAACGACTCGACGAGCAGGCGGTCGCCCGATGCGCCGGCCGCGCGGACACGGCGCCGCATCGACTGCGCGACGGGGTGCGACAGCGCCTCCGGCTCGGGCAGGCGCACGTACGTCAGGCTGTGCCCGTTCTGCTTCGCCCATTCCGCCACCTGCGTGCCGAGGCGGGGCTCGAAGCCCCACTCCGCCTCGGCGCTGATGCCGTCCGGCTCGGGCGCCTGGAACCGGTCGTGGTGCGAGCCGTTCTCGCGGAGGAACTGCGTCAGCCGCGTCGACCCGCGGATGTACTCGTCGGCGGTGAGCCCGCCCTGCGCCCCGGCCTGGAACACGTGCCGGTCACCGATGCGCGTCGTCGGCCAGGTCGACTCGTCCGCGAGCAGGATCACCGGAGCGCCGGGCTCGAGGCAGTCCGCGAGGAACCGCCGGTACGCCTCCGGCAGCGCGCACCACTTCAGCCGGAAGTACGACATGTGCCGCACCATCAACCGGTCCTGGCTGCCGTCGTGCATGTGGTGCAGGACCACGTCGGGATTGCGCTCGAGCAGCGGCGGAGCGACGCGGCGGCCGAACTCCATCGCCTCGTCCGGCCGGTCCGGGTCGCGGCGCGGCCGCCGCACCGGCAGCAGCAGCGTCTGCGGCAGGAACGGCATGCCCGTCGCGCCGCACAGGTGTACGGCCGCGCCGTTCGTCGCGCCGATGACGACGCCGGGATAGCGGCGTGTGGTGTCGTAGTGGCCGACGATCCACTCGGCGACGGCCGCCATGTCGACCTCGCCTGTCTCGTCGGCCGAGACGCCCTCGGCGCCGCCGAGGATCGCGTACGCCGCACGGCGCGGCGATCTGGGCAGCAGCCACGACATCCGGACGGGGAACGCCTGCTTGGCGCTCTGGCCGAGGTGGGGGAACGGCTCGCCTCGCAACGCGGCCCCGGTCGCCGACAGGATGGCCGTGGCCGAGTCGAACTCGGCCACGGCATGTCGGAGTTCGATCGTCATGGTCTTCCTTCCTCGATCTGTCCCACGACCGCGGCCGCGAGCTCCTCGGGGCGGTCGAAGGGGAACGTGTGGTTTCCCGGCACGTTCAGGTAGTCGGCGTCCGCGGTGGCGGCGAGGTGCCGCACCCAGCGTTCGGTCGCGAGCGCGTCCCGCTCGCCGCGCATGATCGTGACCGGCGCGGACACGCGGCGCAGCGACGTCTCGATGTCGTCGGCGAGCATCGAGACCGCCATCGCCGCGATCCGCCGTGCGCCGGTGCCGCGCTGTTGCGGGCGGTTGGTCTCGGCCAGTCCACGCGCCGCACGGGCGTCGTCCATCCGCCAGCGCACGAGCAGCACGGGCAGGTGCCGGTACGCGGGGTCGAGCGTCGGGCTCGCGAGCACCAGCCCGCGGACGAGGCGGGGGACGGCCGCGGCGACACGCGCGGCCACCTGCGTCCCGTACGAGTGGCCGACGAGGACGGCGCCGTCGGGCGTGTGCTCGCGCAGCCAGCTGATGACCGCGGCGGCGTCACCGGCGAGCGTGAGGACCGCGCCGGGCTGGTCGCCGTCGGCCGTGCCGGGCAGCTCCAGCCGGTGCACGCGCGCACGCCGGGCGATCAGCCGCTGCGCGCGTTCGAGGTAGCGGGAGACGCCGAGGCCCGGGACGACGACCACGTCGGGCCCGGTGCCGATGACCGTGTCGTGCGTCGCCGCGCCGAGCTCCATCGCACCGGCCCGCCGTGCGCCGAGGACGGAGCTGACGGCGCCGGCCCAGCGGGGCGTCCGCGATCCGGCGCCGGACTCGCTCAGCGTGGCCGCGGCACTCGTCATCAACCGGTCGCTACCCCGGCCGCCGGCACGTACACCCCGCCCCCGCCTGGTTGATCATGTTCTCATGATCGACCCTGCCTTCACACGACCTGCAGGACGTGCGAAGGCAGGGTTCGTCGTGGGGAGTGCCGGAGCGGCCAGGTGAAGTCCGGCCGCGCCATGTGAAGCGAAGCGCCCCGGCCGCGCCGTGTGAAGTGGCGGTGCGGGACCGTCCGGACCCGCGCTAGCCCTTCGTGGCGCCCAGGGTGAGGCCGCGGACGAAGTGGCGCTGCAGCAGGAAGTACACGACCATCGTGGGCAGCGCGATGATGAGCGAACCGGCCGCGAGCAGGTTGTTGTCGGTGAAGAACTGGCCGCGCAGGTTGTTCAGCGCGGACGTGATCGGCCGCTTGTCGCCGCTGCTCATCAGCACCAGTGCCCACAGGAAGTCGTTGTAGATCCAGGTGAACTCCAGCGTCGCGAGCGCGGCGAGCGGCGGGCGGCACAGCGGCAGCGTCACCTGCCAGAACTGCCGCCACGCGCCGGCACCGTCGACGAGCGCCGACTCGGTGAGCTCCTCGGGCAGCGCCTGCATGTAGTTCGCGAGCACGAACGTGCAGAACCCGATCTGGAACGCGACGTGGATCGCGATGACGCCCCAGTACGAGTCGTAGACGTACCAGCCGCGGTTGTACATGAAGTCGCTGTCGTCGATCAGCCGGTACAGCTGGTACAGCGGCGTCAGCAGGATCTGCTGCGGCAGCAGGTTCCCTGCGGTGAACACGACGAGCAGGATCCGCCGCCCCGGTATCCGGTACCGCGACAGGCCGAACGCCACCGAGGACGACAGCAGCAGGATCAGCACGAGCGACGGCGCGACGACGACGATCGTCGCCATGAAGTGACCGAAGATGTCGCCGGTCGCCCACGCGTTGCTGAAGTTCTTCAGCGTCAGCGTCCTGGGGAACGAGACGTACCCGTGCTGCGCCGTGTCGGAGTACGGCCGGAACGCGGTGTACACGGCGTACAGCAACGGGAAGAGGAACGCCAGCGCCGTCAGCCCGAGGAAGACGTGCAGCACGACGCGCAGTGGGCGGAACGGTGCCTTCTTCGCCACCACCGCGGACGCCGTCCCCGCGGCGCGCCTGCTACGGACGCGTGCCCTCGTGGCGACCTCGGACTCCGTGCTCATGTCTCTTCCCGACGTAGCACCTGGACGGTGTAGATGATGATGAACCCGGTCGAGATCAGCAGCATGATCGCCGCGATCGCCGAGCCGTAGCCGATCCGGCTCGCCTCACCGATGATGTTCTGCGTCACGAGCGCGGACAGCAGCTCCAGCCCGTTGCGGCCGCCGTTGATGACGTAGACGATGTCGAACGCCCGCAGCGACTCGATGACCGTGATGACGAGCACGACGACGTTGACCGGGCGCATCGCGGGGAACACCACGCTGCGGAACGCCTGCCACTGTGAGGCGCCGTCGATCGCGGCGGCCTCCTTGAGCGTCGGGTCGACGCCCTTGAGACCGGCCAGGTACAGGATCATCACGTACCCGACGTGCCGCCAGCTCGCCGCCACGAGCACC
>JAFMQP010000210.1 GCA_017354575.1 Acidothermales bacterium
GGCGTGACGGCATCACCACCGCCGCACTCGACCAGATGGTGACGTTCCACGACTTCAACGAGCTCGTCGGGCTTCCCGAGATGCAGCAGCTCGAACGCGAGCTCGGTACCGCGGAGCCGCGATGAGCCGAGCACCACGGCTGCGCAGCCTCCTGTTCGTCCCCGGCGACCGGCCGGACCGCATCGCCAAGGCGATCACCGCGAGCCCAGACGGCGTCGTGGTGGATCTCGAGGACGCCGTGCACCCGTCCCGGTTGCGGACGGCTCGGGAGCAGGCCGTCACCGCACTGCGCGACGCCGGTGGAACGTCCGTCCTGCGCATGGTGCGTGTGCACCACGCCGGCCACGACGCCTTCGCCGCGGACGTCGACGCGGTGGTCGGTGCCTGGCTGGACGCGGTCATGCTCTCGAAGGTCGACGTACCCGGGGACGTGCTGCGCCTCGACGCGGCTCTCACCAGTGCCGAGACGTCGTCCGGCCTCCCCCACGGGACGGTCGGGATCGTCCCGCTGGTCGAGAGCTGCCGCGGGCTGCGCTTCGTCCACGAGATCGCCGGATGCTCTCGCCGGACTCTCGCCGTCGCGTTCTCCAGCGGCGAGGAGGGCGACTTCATGGCCGACCTCGGCGGCCGCTGGACGCAGGACGGAGCGGCACTGCACTATCCACGGAGCCGGTTCGTCTGCGACGTACGCGCCGCCGGCGACCTGTTCGCGCTCGACGGCGTGTGCATGCATCTCGACGATCCCGGCGTCCTCTCCAGTGAATGCGCGCTCGCCGCGACGCTCGGCTTCGACGGGAAACTCGCCATCCACCCGGCGCAGCTGACCGAGATCCATCGCACGTTCACGCCGTCGCGGGACGCGGTCACCGAGGCACGTGACCTGCTCGCGGCCCTCGCCGATGCCACGCGCAACGGTGTGGGCGCGACCCGACACGGTGGCCGCATGGTCGACGCGGCGAACGCGCGTATCGCACGCCGAACGCTCGCCAAGGCCGGCCACGACGTCGGAGGCGCATCGGGTGACTGACGCGTTCCGAGCCCTGCTGTCACCGGACAGCGTCGCGATCGTCGGCCTTTCGGCCGACGCGGACAAGCACGGCGCCAGGGTGCTGCGCAACCTCCGCTTGCTGGGGTACGGCGGCAAGGTCTGGGGCGTCAACAGGAACGCGACGAGCGTCGACGGCGTGACGGTCGTGCCGTCCGTCGCAGCGCTGCCGGAGACGCCGGACGTGGTCGTGTGTGCCGTTCCGGCAGCGGGGTTGCCCGAGGTACTCGAGCGGGCCGGCGAACGCGGCACGACGGCGGCAGTGGTGTTCAGCGGCGGCTTCGCGGAGGCCGGCGAGTCGGGACGACGTGCGCAGGACGAGCTCGTCCGCATCGCACGCGCCTCCGGTCTTCGGATCCTCGGCCCGAACTCCGGCGGTGTGATCCATCCGTCGGGCAGGCTCGCGCTGAGCTTCCTCACCTGTCTGGACCGCCCGCCGGATACCATCCGCACCGGTCCGGTCGGCCTGGTCACCCAGAGCGGCGGAACCGGCAGCTACCTGGTGAACCTGGCGGCCGCGCAGGGCGGCGGTCTGGCGGCGTCGATATCGACGGGCAACGAGGCCGACCTCGGACTCGCCGGCGCCGTCGCCGCGTTGGCCGAGCAGGACTCGGCGCGGGCGATCGCCGTCGTGCTTGAGGCAGTACGCGACGGCCCCGCGTTCCTGGCCGCAGTGCGCCGCGCGCACGCCGTCGGCAAACCCGTCGTCGCCCTGCTGTTGGGAACGAGCGACCACGGGCAGCGGCTCATGCGCAGCCACACCGGTGCGTTGGCCGCTCCTTCGCGTGTCCTCGAAGGCATCTGTGACAGCCAGGGCATCACCGTTACCAGGACCCCGGCCGAGCTGCTCGACGTCGCCACTCTGATGGCGCGCGCGCCCGTTCCTCGTGGCAGGCGCATCGGCGTGGTCACGCACTCCGGTGGCACGGCCATCCTGCTCTCCGACCTCGCCGCCGACGAAGGCGTCTGCCTCCCCGCACCGCCTCCGGATCTCGCTCGACGTGTCACGCCGTTGCTCGAACACGGCAGCCCGACGAACCCGCTCGACCTCGGCGCGATCATCGGCGGCCCGCACCGGTTCGCCGACGCGGTAAGGCAGTTCACCACATCCGACGCGTACGACGCCGTGTTGGCGGTGACGTCACCGCACCCGCCTGCGCACACGGCGACCCGTGTCGACGACCTGGTCGCCCTGCACGGCGGCGGGACGCCGCTGCTGCAGCTGTGGCTCGCCGGCGACCTCGGCGAGGAAGGCCTTAGTCGGCTCAGGGACCACGCCGTGCCGGTGACGGAGGAACCCCGTGCGGCGATGCGCGCGCTCGCCGGACTCGTCCGCCTCGCCGAGCTCCGTGCCGCCGCGGAGTCCGCGGTACCGGAGGTCACCGAAAACGCCTGGCCGGTTGCCTCGGACACCTCACCGCGGACCGAGCACGGCGTCAAGAATCTGTTGCGGCAATGGGGTTTCCCGGTCGTCGACGGCGCGGTGGCCACGACGTCCGCCGAGGCACGTGCCGTCGCGCGGTCCGTCGGCTTTCCCGTCGCGCTGAAGGTCAGCTCGCCCGATGTGCAGCACAAGTCCGACGTCGGCGGGGTCAGGACCGACCTGCACGACGAGGACGACGTCGAAGCCGCGTTCGACGACGTCTGCCGAGCCGTCGCCCAGAACGCGCCGGGCACGCGGGTCGACGGCGCGCTGGTCGAGCAGTACCGACCCGGCCTGGAAATCATCGTCGGCTGCGTACGCGACGACGTGTTCGGGCCGATCGTGCTCGTCGGGATCGGCGGCCTCGACGCCGAACTGCTGCGTGACGTCGCCGTGGCACCGGCTCCCCTGTCACCCGCCGGTGCTCACCGGTTGCTCTCGCGTCTGCGGGGTGCCGACGTCATCCGGCGCAGCCGGCGACGCCCACCGCCGGACGCCCAAGCGCTCGCCGGGATCGTACATCAACTCAGTCAACGGTTCTGTGCGCATTCGGAGATCAGCGAACTGGAGATGAACCCGTTGACCTGGAGCGGCGACGGCTGGCACGTCGTCGACGCCCTTATGCGGTCGACCGAGTCGTTCACCGGAGGCGAGGAGTGACGACATGTCCGATGTAGACGTCGAGACCACCGACGAGCAGCGGCTCCTGCAGGAGTCGGTACGCGAGCTGTTCGCGAAACGCTACGACCGCGCGTATGTGCGCGAGTGCGACCGCGATCACCGGCCGCCCGTCGAGGCGTTCGGGGAACTCGGCCGTCTCGGCTACCTCGGCGTCAGCATCCCGTCCGAGTACGACGGGGGCGGCGGCGGCGTGTTCGACGCGGCGCTGCTCCTCGAAGAGCTCGGCAAGGGCTTCCTCGACCTCGCATTCTGGGTCTTCCGCAACCTCGGCCACGGTGCACACGCGATCCACGCGTACGGCACAGAGGAACAGAAGAAGCAACTGCTTCCGCGGTTGGCTCGCGGCGAGGTGTCGGTCTGTTTCGCGCTCACCGAACCGGATTCCGGGTCGGACGCCGCCGCCGTCCGGACAGCCGCGACGCGCACCGACGACGGTTATCTGGTGACCGGGCAGAAGATCTTCTGCTCCGGGTTCAAGGTCTCCGACTACGTGCTGACCGTGACCCGCACCGGAACCGGTGCCCGTAAACACCACGGCATCACGCTGCTGCTGATCCCCACGGACAGTCCGGGGCTCACCTCCAGGCCGCTCGACACGCTCGGCCACTGGCCGCTCGGCACGACCCAGTTGTACTTCGACGAGGTCCGCGTCCCGGACGAGAACCGCATCGGCCCGCACGACGACGGCTGGCCGGTGCTCATGGACGTGCTCGAGTTCGAGCGGCTGTGCCTGTCGGCTGCGCGCGCGGGAGCGGCCCAGTCGGCGCTGACGGACGCTCTCGAATACGCCAAGCAGCGGCACCAGTTCGGCCACCCGATCGGTGAGTACCAAGCGGTCAGCCACAAGCTCGCGGAGATGCAGATGATGGTGGACATCTCCCGGATGCTCGTCTACCGCTACGCGTCCCGGCTCGACCGAGGCGTCAACACCATCCGCGACGCCGCGATGCTGAAGCTCTACGCGTGCGAGGCGTACAAGGCGGTCGCCGACATGGGACTGCAGATCCTCGGTGGCTACGGCTACACGATGGAGTACGACCTGCAACGGCATCTGCGCGACTCCCGGCTCGGAACCATCGGCGCCGGGACGTCCGAGATCCAGCGCAACATCATCGCCAAGACGATGGGGCTCTAGACCGTGTCTCCGGAGTCGTCGACCAGCGTGAGGAATCATGGAATCGAGCGAGTCGGGCTCGGCACTCTCTCGGCGGCCGGTGCTCCTCGCGACCGCGACGACGACGGTCGCCGGCTCGCCGGTGTTCCTCTTCGGCGCGCAGGCGGTCCAGATCGGGTCGGACCTCGAGCTGAGCCCCGCGACGCTCGGCGTCACCGTCTCGCTCTTCTTCACCCTGACGGCGCTCTCCTCAGCGGTTCTCGGGCGCGTGGTGCAGCGGATCGGGGTGCGGTACGGTCTCGCCGTCACGATGACCGGCAGCAGCCTCGCCCTGCTGGGCCTCGCGCTCTCGCAGTCCGTCGTGCAGCTCGCGTTCTTCCTGGCGCTCGGCGGACTGGCGAACGGCGCCGTGCACCCGTCCTCCAACCTGCTGCTCGCGTCGGGCTCGTCGCGCACTCCCCTGGGCCTGTCGTTGGGAATCAAGCAGAGCGCACCGACCGCGGCGAGCATCGGCTCGGGTCTCGCCGTACCGGTGATCGCACTGACCTACGGATGGCGATGGTCCTTCGCCGGCACGGCAGTGCTCAGCGTGGTTCTCGTCTACGTCGCAACCCGCCTGCCCCGCGCGCGAGCCGAGGTGACCGCGCACGCGGCACCGGAGCCCGACGCGGCAGAAGGCCGCAGGCTGCTCGTACTGACGGCGGTGGCGGCGGGCTGCGGGTCGGCGGCCGGAAACTCCCTCGGCGCGTTCCTCGTCGACTACGGCGTCCACCACGTCGGTCTCGCACAGGCGTCGGCCGGCCTGGCGTACGCGCTCGCCAGCGCGGCCGGGCTCTCCGGCCGGATCGGGTGCGGATGGCTGATGGACCGCCGGTGGGGGCCGCGACCGCTACCGCTCACCATCGCCTTGTTGCTGGTCGGCTCGACGGGGTACGCACTGGTCGGTACCGGCAGCCCGCTCGCGTACGTGCTCGGCGCCTTCGTCGCGTACGGCTTCGGGTGGGCGTGGGTCTCGTTGCTGCACTACGCGGTCGTGGCGCGCGACCCGGCCCGCGCCGCCCGGGCGACCGGCGTCCTGATGACCGGCTTCGCCGCGGGCGGGTTCTCCGGTCCGCTGCTTCTCGGCCAGGTCGCTCAAGGCGTCGGCTACCACGTCCTGTGGTTCATCATGGCCGGCTGCAACGTGGCAGCCGGATGCGTCCTGTGGTTCGCGTTGCGGCGGAACGGGCGCCGGCCATGACACTCGCCGGGTCAGCCGGGCAGTGGGCGGAGGAACGCCTCGGCGTTGGCGGCGAGCACCCCCGTCTGGTCCGCCTCAGAGAGCTCGAGCTCCTCGACTGCCTTGACCGGCTCGGGTTCGGCCATGTCGAACGGATAGTCGCTGCCCAACATCACGTGCTGCCAGCCCACCCGGCGGCCGAGCAGCAGCAGCGAGTCGCGGTCGTGCGTCAACGAGTCGAAGAACATGCGGCGGAAGTACGTCGAGGGCGGTTGCCCCGCCACCGACTTCGACTCCGGCCGGCAGCCCCAGCCGTGGTCCCACCGGCCCGTCTGGTACGGCGCGAAGCCGCCGCCGTGGACGAAGCCGAACCGGAGACCGGGGTGGCGTTCGAGCACGCCGCCGAATATGAGACACGCGATCGCGAGCGTCGACTCGTACGGGATGCCCACCAGGTTGGTGAGGTAGTACGACCTGAGCCGTTCGCCACCCGCCACGGCGCGCTGGTCGGGGTGCACCCACACCGGCAGCTCCGCCTGCGCGAGCGCCGCCCACACCGGCTCGAGCTCGGGCGCGTCGAGGTTCACGCCGTCGACGTTGCTGCCGATCTCCACGCCGCGCACGCGTCCGTGGCCGCCAACCCGTTCCACCTCCCGAACGGCGGCCGGCGGATCCTGCAGCGGCAGCGTGCAGAACACGTGGATGCGGTCGGGGTACCGGTCGCTCAACGCGATCGCCGAGTCGTTCTGCAACCGCGCGGAGTCGGCGCCGGCGCGCGGGTCGATGTGGTACGCGAACTGCGACGGCGGCACGGCGAGCACCTGCAGGCCGACTCGCATGGCGTCCATGTCCGCGAGCCGCGTGTCCACGTCGAACATGGAACGCGCGATCGGGCCCAGCGGGTCGCGTCCGGGATAGCGCAGGTAGTAGCAGTCCTCGCGCTCCACGAGCTCCGGACCGAGATCCGGGTACGCGGAACGGAACTCGTCCAGCGCGTCGAGCTGGATCAGGTGAGCGTGCACATCAACGGCCACTGTGCCTCCCTTGGTCGCTACACCACGAACGTCACCATCGAATAGACATAATGCATGATGTCTATCACACATCGAGGAAGGGAACGACAGGTGAGCAGAGTCGCGGACGCCATCGCAGCAACCCTCAAGGCATACGACACCACGCACTTCTTCTGCGTGACCGGAGGCGATCAGGCTCTGTGGATTGCGCTTGCGGAGGCGGGCATCGACGTGACCAACTGCCGATCCGAACACGCCGCGGCGTACCTGGCCGACGGCTACGCACGGATCAGCGGCAAGCCGGGTTTCGTCTACGGCCAGTACGGCCCGGGTGTCACCAACGTCGTGTCCGGCCTCGTCGACGCCTACTGGGCGATGAGCCCGGTCATCTCGCTGACGACCTCCATCCGAGGTGACACCCGGGATCGTTACGAGTACCAGGAGGTGGATCAGCTACCGATGCACGCGTCGGTGACGCG
>JAFMQP010000031.1 GCA_017354575.1 Acidothermales bacterium
CGAGGCGTTGGTCGAGACCACGCGGCGCGCAGGCACTCCCGTGTCGCTGGACGTCCGGCGGGCACCCGGCGAGCTCCCTGACACGATCGCGTTGACGGCGTACCGCGTCGCGCAGGAGGCGCTCAGCAACGTCGTGCGGCACGCGTCCGGCGCGACGACGACGGTGGACGTCTTCGAGCGTGACCGCGAGCTCGTCGTGCGGGTGATGAACTTCGCCCCGCCCGACGGCGGCCCGCGCGTCGAGCAGCCCGGGCCGGGGCACGGGCTGCTCGGCATGCGGGAACGGGTGACGGTGGTGGGCGGCCGGCTGACGGCCGAACCACGCGCGGACGGCGGGTTCCTCGTCGAGGCGGTCCTCCCGCTCACGGTCGCGAAGGGAGCCGCGTCGTGATCAGCGTCCTCGTCGTCGACGACCAGGCGATGGTGCGCGGTGGGTTCGCCGCGCTGCTGTCGGCGCAGGACGACATCGAGGTCGTCGGCGACGCGGCGGACGGGCGCGACGCCGTCGGGCTGTCTCGCCGGCTTCATCCCGACGTCGTGTTGATGGACGTGCGGATGCCGGTGATGGACGGACTGGAGGCCGCGCGGCAGCTGCTCGACCCGCCCCGCGGCGTCGAGCATCGGCCCCGGGTGCTGATGCTCACCACGTTCGACGTCGACGACTACGTCTACGAGGCGCTGCGCGCGGGCGCGAGCGGGTTCCTGCTGAAGGACGCGCCGCCCGCCGACCTCGTCGCCGCCGTCCGCGTGGTCGCGGCCGGCGACGCGCTGCTGGCACCGTCGGTCACCCGGCGGCTGATCGAGCAGTTCGCCCGGGCGCGTCCGGCGGCCAGGCCACGGGCCACGTCGCTCAACGCGCTCACGGCACGCGAGGTGGAGGTGCTCGAGCTGATCGCCCGCGGGCTGTCCAACGGCGAGATCGCCGAACGGCTCGTCCTCGCCGAGCAGACCGTCAAGACGTACGTCGGCCGGATCTTCAGCAAGCTCGGCCTCCGCGACCGCGCCCAGGCCGTCGTGTTCGCGTACGAGACGGGCGTCGTCAACGCCGGCACCGCCTGACCGTTCCCCGTGATCCCCACTTCACATGGCGCCGCGGCACTTCACATGGCGCCGCCGGACTCTACACGGCGCCGCTCGATCGGAATCGTGACGATCCCGGCATCTCTTCGAGTCGCGCCATGTGAAGTCGATCCGCGCCATGTGAAGTGATACCGGGAGGCCCGCGTAGTACCGCTGGGGTCCCCCGCAGTGAGCACCTCGGCGGGACGCCACGGAGAGCACCCCGCTCCTACCTTTCTCGCGGTCGGACGACCGGGAGCACGGAGGAACGATGGGGCTGCTGCGGATGGCGTTCGCGGGGGTGCTCGTCGGCGCGGTCGCGTCCGGCGTGCTGGCGACGGTGGGCTGGGCGCCGTACGACACGGCGTACGTCCCGCCGCGCGACCGCGGCCACGCGGTGGTCGTCCTCGGCGACCTGCGTACCGCCGACCGCGTCGCCGTGCTCGTCCCCGGCATCGGGATCGACCGCGCGCACCTCGGCCGGCAGAACCAGGTGCTGGGCATGGCGCGTTCGCTCGACGCCGAGATCCGCCGGCTGCGACCGCGGGCGGACGTCGCCGTCGTCGCGTGGGCGGACTACCCGGCGCCGTCCGGCATCGACCTCGACGTGGCGCGCGGCGGGCCGGCGCGCACCGGCGCGAAGCGGCTCGCCGCCTACCTCGGCACCGTCCGGGCGGAGACCACGGCGCCGATCGGCCTGTTCTGCCACAGCTACGGCTCCGTCGTCTGCGGGCTGACACCGCACGCTGCGGACGTCGCCGACGTCGTCCTCTACGGCAGCCCCGGCGTCCGCCTCGACCGCGCCGCCGACTTCGGGCCGGGCGTGCGTGTCTGGGCGGCGCGGAGCCCGAACGACTGGACCAGGTTCGTCCCGCACGTCCGATTCGGCGACCTCGGGCACGGCCGCGACCCCGTCGATCCCGCGTTCGGCGCGCGCGTGCTCGCGGCCGGTGGCGTCCCGGGCCACGGCGGCTACTACGCCGCGGGCAGCCAGACGCTGCGCAGCTTCGCCTACATCGCGGCCGGTGACCACGCCGCCGTCCGCACGACGGGCACGGCTCGATGACCGGCACGACCGAGGCGCCGACGACTGCCGGCACAGACAGAGCCGAGCCCACAGACAGAGCCGAGCCCAGGGACGGGGCGGTCGACGTGCTCCGGGTTGCCGCGATGGCCGGCGTCGTGCTCGGGCACTGGCTCGTCACCGCGCTGGTGTCGCGAGCCAGTGGGTTGCACGTGGACAGCCCGTTGCGCCACCTCCCGTACCTCTGGCCGGCCACCTGGCCGCTGCAGACGCTCGGCCCGTTCTTCTTCGCCGGCGGGTTCGGCGCCGCGGCGAGCCACGGCCGGGCGCGACGCGACGGTGTCGGCTACCGCCGCTGGCTCGTGGTGCGCCTGGCACGACTCGGGTACGCCGTCGGCCTGCTCGGCGCGTTCTGGCTCGTGGTGCTGGCGACCCTCGCCGCCGCAGGCGTGTCGGGCGACGTGCTCACGGTCGCGGCGACGCTGGCGGTGAGCCCGTTGTGGTTCCTCGCCGTGTACGTGGGCCTGGTCGCGCTGACGCCGCCGCTGCTCGCCGCGGTGCGCCGGCTCGGGGCGGCCGCCGTGCTCGTCCCGCTCCCGGTGGTCGGCCCGGACGACCTCGTCCGGTTCGGTCCGGACCAGGCCGCCGCGTTCTGCCCGGCCTGGCTCACGGCGACGCTGCGTGCACTCGCGGTCCCCTGCGCCTGGCTCGTGCCGTTCCTCCTCGGGCTGCGGTGGCACGGCCGCACGCCCCGGCGCGCCGTGGGCGTGGCGATGCTCGGCGGCGGGCTCGCGGCCGCAGCCGTCCTGGTCGGCCTCGGCTACCCGGCATCCGCCGTCGGCGTCACCGGCGCGGCCGAGTCGAACCTCAGCCCGCCCACGCTGTTCACCGTCTCCCTCGCCACGGCACAGCTCGGCGCGTTCCTGCTCGCCCGCCCGCACCTCGCGCGCCTCGCGGCGGCACCGAGGCTCGCGCCGGTGCTACCGAACGCGACCGCGCTGACGTTGCCGGTGTTCCTGTGGCACCAGACCGCGTTGCTGCTCGTGCTCCTCGTCGCGGGCGGGCCGTCGGCCGCCCCCGGTCTGCTCGGCACACCGGACGCCGGCTGGCTCGCGGCGCGGCTGGTGTGGCTGCCGGCGTTCGCGGCCGTGCTCGCCGCCCTGTGCCGACTGTCGCGTGGCGTGCGGGGACGACGCCTCCGGTAGGCCCGGGATGGGCGTGTCGCGGCCGGTCGAGTGCGAAAGCGTGCCACATTACTGCAATGAGTTGCGCAGCCACCGGCGCGTGTCGTCGCGCCGTCGCCTGGTGCCTGCGCGATTCGTGGGGCACAATGGGCCCGGAACGGTTGTCGGTCCTTCTGGCGTGGTCGTTGGGGAAGGCGTACCTCGCCGGTAGAAGGAGGCAACCGTGACGGCTCGTGGCGTCCTGTACGTCCACTCCTCGCCGCCCGCGCTGTGCCCACATGTCGAGTGGGCGGCGTCGGGCGTTCTCGGTATGCGCGTGTCCCTGGACTGGATACCGCAGTCGGCGTCCCCGGGCACCATGCGCTCCGAGGTGTGCTGGGAGGGCCGCCCCGGCACGGCGGCGCTCATCGCCTCGGCCATGCGCGGCTGGGACCGCGTCCGGTACGAGGTCACCGAGGATCCCAGCGAGGACTGCGACGGATCCAGGTTCATGTGGACGCCGGCGCTCGGCATGTTCGCCGGCGTCACCGGCGTCGAGGGCGACATCCTGGTGTCCGAGCACCGGCTGCGCGCGGCTGTGGTGGCCGCGAGCGACGGGCGGACGACGCTGCAGCGCGAGGTCGACCGGCTGCTCGGCACGCCGTGGGACGAGGAGCTCGAGCCGTTCCGCTACGCCGGCGAGGGCGCACCGGTCCGGTGGCTGCACGCCGCCATGTGACGATCGGCGCCGCGGCTCTGCCGCCGCGACGGGTAGCGGACGCGCCGCGTCAGAGCGGGATGTTGCCGTGCGTCCCGCGCAGGGCGGGGGCGTCGGCGATGGCACGCGCGATCGCCGAACGCGTCCGTGCCGGGTCGATGACCTCGTCGACGACGCCGAGCTGCTGCGCGCGGTCCAACCCGCCCACGATCCGCTCGTGCTCGTCGGCCAGCTCCTGCTCCACCTGGGCGAGCTGGTCCTCCGGCACCTCGGCGAGCCGGCGCCGGTGCAGCAGCCGCACCGCGGCGACCGAGCCCATCACCGCGACGCCGGCGGACGGCCACGCGAACACCTTCGTCGCGCCGAGCGCACGCGAGTTCATCGCGATGTACGCGCCGCCGATCGCCTTCCGCGTCATCAGCGTCACGCGCGGCACCGAGCACTCGGAGAACGCGTGCAGCAGCTTCGCGCCGCGGCGCACGATGCCGTCCCACTCCTGGCCGACGCCGGGCAGGTAACCGGGGACGTCGACCAGGACGACGAGCGGCACGCCGAACGCGTCGCAGGTGCGGACGAACCGCGCGGCCTTCTCCGCGCTGGTCGAGTCGAGGCAGCCGCCGAGCCGCATCGGGTTGTTCGCGACGACGCCTACGGTACGGCCGCCCACCCGGCCCAGCGTGGTGACGATGTTGGGTGCCCACTTCGGGTGCAGCTCGAGCCCTGGACCGTCGAGGATGCCGTCGATAAGCGGGTGCACATCATAGGCACGCTTGATGTTCTCGGGCAGCAGGTCGCCCACCTCGCGGTCGTCGACCTGGCCCATCTCGCCCTGGGCGCCCAGCAACGACACGACCTCACGGGTGCGTGCGAACGCCTCGTCGTCGCCGTTGGCGACGATGTGCACGACGCCGCTACGCCGGCCGTGCGGCTCCGGGCCGCCGAGCCGCAGCATGTCGACGTCCTCGCCGGTGACGCTCTTCACGACGCCGGGACCGGTGACGAAGATGCGGCCGCCGTCGCTCAGCACGACGACGTCGGTGAGCGCCGGGCCGTACGCGCCGCCGCCCGCGACCGGGCCGAGCACCAGCGAGACCTGCGGCACCTTGCCGGACGCCAGCGTCATCACGTGGAACATCCGGCCGACGGCGTGCAGGCTCTCCACGCCCTCGAGGATCCGCGCGCCGCCCGAGTGCCACAGGCCGACGACGGGGATACCCTCGGCGATCGCGATCTCGTACGCCTGTACGATGCGCTCGCCTCCGGCAGCGCCCATGGCGCCGCCCTGCAGCCGTGCGTCGCTCGCGAAGGCGACCGCCTTCGCGCCGCCGACGATGCCACGCCCGAGCAGGAAGCCGCTGTCGTCCTCGTCGCTGACGAGCTCCAGCGTGCCCTCGTCGAACAGCTGTGCCAGGCGGAACTTCGGGTCCCGCGTGTCGGTCTGGTCAGCAGTCTCGGTGACCGTCATCCCGCCCCCTGTTGGTCTTCGTAGCTTGCGAACGCGACGACGACGTTCGCCCCGCCGAAGCCGAACGCGTTGTTGAACGCGACGATGCGTCCCGCGGGCAGCTCCCGCGGTTCGGTCGCGACGTCGAGCTGGACGTCGTCGTCCGGGTCGTCCAGGTTGATCGTCGGCGGCACGACCCGGTGGTGCAGCGCCAGCACCGTGGCCATCGACTCGATCGCGCCGGCCGCGCCGAGCAGGTGCCCGAACAGCGACTTCGGCGCCGTGACGACCAGCCGGTCGGCGGCGTCGTCGCCGAGGACGGACCGGATCGCGAGCGCCTCGGCGTCGTCGCCGAGCGGCGTCGACGTGGCGTGCGCGTTGATGTGCCTGACGTCCTTCGGGTCGATGCCGGTGCGGGTGAGCGCCGACGTCAGCGCGTCGCGGATGCCGCGGCCCTCGGGCTGGGGCTGCGCGATGTGGTGCGCGTCGTTGGACATGCCGTGCCCGAGCACCTCGGCGTAGACGGTGGCGCCGCGCCGCTGCGCCGACTCCAGCGACTCGAGCGCGAGAGCGGCCGAGCCCTCGCTGAGGACGAACCCGTCCCGTGCCTTGTCGAACGGGCGGGACGCCCGCGTGGGCTCGTCGTTGCGCCTCGACAGCGCCATCATGTTCGCGAACGCCGCGAGCGGCAGCGGGTGGATCGCGGCCTCGGTGCCGCCGGCGACCACGACGTCAGCCCGCCCGCTCCGAATCATCTCGAAGCCGCTCGCGATCGCCTCGGCGCCGGACGCGCAGGCGCTGACGGGCACGTGCACGCCCGCACGCGCGCCGAGCTCGATGCCGATCGCGCCCGCGGGCCCGTTCGGCATCAGCATCGGCACGGTGAGCGGGCTGACCCGCCGCGGCCCCTTCTCACGCAGGTTGTCGTACTGCGCGAGCAGCGTGGTGAGGCCACCGATGCCGGTGGCCATCACGACGCCGCGCCGCTCGGGTTCGCTGTCCGGCGTCCCCGCCGACTGCCACGCCTCGCGCGCGGCGATCATCGCGAACTGCGCCGACCGGTCCAGCTTGCGCGCCTGGACCCGTTCGAGCACCTCGGTCGGCTCGACGGCCGCGCGGCCCGCGATGCGGACCGGCAGGTCGGCGAACTCCTCCCCGTCGAGGACGCCGATGCCGGAGCGCCCGTCCAGCATTCCCTGCCAGGTGGTGGGGGCGTCGGCGCCGAGTGGGGAGAACGCACCGAAACCGGTGACGACGACCCGGGTGGCTTCAGAACTCATGTGTCAGCTGGCCTGCTTGATGTAGTTGACGGCGTCCTGCACCGTGCGGAGGTTCTTCACGTCGTCGTCGGGGATCTTCACGCCGAACTTCTCCTCGGCCGCGACGACGACCTCGACCATGGACAGCGAGTCGATGTCGAGGTCCTCGGTGAAGCTCTTGTCGAGCTGCACGTCCTCCTTGGAGACGCCGGCGACCTCGTTCACGATGTCACCGAGACCGTCGAGGATCTCCTGCTCGGACACTGCCATTTCCGCTCCTTCGTGTGTGGGGATGTGCGCCGTGGGCCGGCGCCCGGCCGTACGGCCGAAGACGTTCGAGCATGCCCTGCTCAGGGGATGCGTGCCACCTGGCCCGCGTAGGTGAGGCCGGCGCCGAAGCCGACGAACAGCGCGAGCCCACCGCTTTCGACCTCGCCACGCTCGAGCAGCGCCGAGAGCGCGAGCGGGATGGACGCCGACGAGGTGTTGCCCTGGCGTTCGATGTCCTTGGCCACCACGACCGACTCCGGCAGCCGGACGCCGCGCGCGAGCACGTCGATGATGCGTGTGTTGGCCTGGTGCGGGACGAACGCGGACAGCTCCTCGGGCCGCACGTCGGCGAGCTCGAGCGCCCGCTTGGCGACGTGGACCATCTCGTAGCTGGCCCAGCGGAACACCTTGGGGCCCTGCATCCGCAACGCGGTGGGCGGCAGCGCCTTGCCCTCCAGCGCGGCGTGGAAGACCTCCATGTAGGTGGGCTCCTGCTGCACCGTCTCGATGCGCGCGCCGTCGCTGCCCCACGCCACCGGGCCGATGCCGGGCTCGTCCGCGGGCCCGACGAGCGCCGCCGCGGCGCCGTCGCCCCACAGCATCGCCATCGACCGGTCGTACGGGTCGATGATCTCGCGGAACCGTTCCGAGCCGATCGTGAGCACGTACCGCGCGGTGCCGGCGCGGATCAGGTCGTTGGCCACGGCGAGCGAGTACGAGAAACCGGCGCAGGCGGCGTTGAGGTCCATCGCGCCCGCCTTGTTCGCGCCGAGCCGTTCCTGCACCTCGCTGCTCGCGCCGGGCGTCTGCATGTGGTGCGTGCAGTTCGCGACGATGACGACGTCCACGTCGGACGCGTCGACGCCGGCGTTCGCGAGCGCCTTCTCCCCGGCGAGCGTGGCCATGTCGGCGACGGTCTCGGTGTCGGCCCAGCGGCGGGTGACGATGCCGGTGTGGCTGCGGATCCACTCGTCGCTGGAGTCGATCTGCGGCGCGATCTCGTCGTTGGTGACGATGCGCGCGGGCCGGTACTCGCCGAGCGCGAGCATGCGGGCGCCGGGTACGGGGGCCGGGTTCCTCATGAGGACACCTCCGGGTGCAGGCGGACGAGCGGCTGGCCGGGGGAGACCGGGTCGCCGTCCTCGACGAGCCACTCGACGACGGTGCCGCCGTGGCGTGCGGTGACGGGGAGGTCGTCGCGCCGGGAGACGAGCGTGCCGATCGGGGTGCCCGCGGCCAGGGCGGCGCCGGGCTCGGCGTCGCCGCGGCGGAACGTGCCCGCCTGCGGCGCGATGACCAGCCGCCAGGTGGGGTTGTTCTCCAGCGGGCTCGCCTCGCCGTGCTCCTGTACCAGCCGCTTGGCGGCCTCCAGGTCGGCGGGCGTCCTGAGCGCGAGCGTCTCCACCTTCGGCAGGGCCCGCCGGATCATCCCGGTGAGCGTGCCCGCGGGCGGCATCTCGATGACCGCGGTGACGCCGAGGTCCTTCATGGTGTCCATGACGAGGTCCCACCGCACCGGCTGCGCGACCTGCTCGACGAGCCGGCCGATCAGCTCGGTGCCGCTGTGCACGACGCCGCCGTCCAGGTCGGACAGCACGCGGGTGCGCGGGTCCTTCGTCGTGATGGCGGCGGCGTACCGCTGCAGCCCGTCGACGGCGGTTGCCATGTACGCGGTGTGGAACGCTCCTGCGACCTGCAGCGGGCGCAGCCGCGCGCCCTCCGGCGGGTCGGACTTCAGCTTGTCCAGCGCGGCGACGCTGCCGGCGGCGACGACCTGGCCGGCGCCGTTGACGTTCGCCGGCGTCAGGCCGTACTCGTCGAGCTTCGCGAGCACCGTGTCCTTGTCGCCGCCGAGGACCGCGACCATGCTCGTGGGTTCGCGGCGGGCGGCGTCGGCCATCGCGCGGCCGCGCTCGCGGACGAACACCATCGCCTGCTCGGCCGAGATGACGCCCGCGCCCGCGGCGGCCGCGATCTCACCGACGCTGTGGCCCGCGACGGCGCCGATCCGGCGGAACGCGTCGACCGGGTGGGGGAACAGGGTGACCGCGGACACGAGCGCGGACGCCACGAGCAGCGGCTGGGTGACCGCGGTGTCGCGGATCTCGTCGGCGCCGGCCTCGGTGCCGTAGTGCACGAGGTCGAGGTCGGCGCAGGCGCCGAGCCACTCGAGCCGCTCGCGGAACCCCTCGATCTCGAGCCACGGGGTCAGGAACCCAGGACTCTGGGCACCCTGGCCGGGCGCTACGAGAATGAGCATTGCTCCACCATGCCTGGCCCGGCGGGCCGGTGCGGCTACCGCCGCGCACGAACTTGGATGTCCAACAATTGTAGGGTCTCTACAATTGCGTCACGTTCCCCAGCCTGCCCAGCGCAACCGCGAGACGTAACGCGAAGGCGCCGCGTGCCGAGGTCGGGGCGTACCCCGTGAGCTCCGTAACCCGGCGCAGGCGATAACGCACGGTGTTGGGGTGAACGTACAACGCGCGCGCGCACGCCTCCAGCGAGCTGCCGTGGTCGAGGTACGCGGCCACTGTCTCCAGCAGCACGCCGCTTCCCGCGAGGGGCTCGTACACCTCGGTGACGAGTCGGTCCCGCGCGTCGGTGTCGCCGTCGACCGCACGTTCGGGGAGCAGCTCGGCCGACAGCACCGGGCGGGGCGCGTCCGGCCAGGCGGCGGCGGCTCGTTCGCCCGCGAACGCCTCCCGGGCGGACCGCTCGGCGGACCGGAGGTCAGCCACGACGGGCCCGACGACCACCGGTCCCTTGCCGAACTCGTCGACCAGCGACGTGGCGACCTTCCTTGCGTCCTCGACGCCGCCGACCACGATCGCGAGGTGGTCGCTCTGCACGCCGGCGAGCACCTCCAGCCTGCTGTGCCTGGCGCGGCGGCGTACGTTCGCGACGGCGGTCTCGGGCTCCCCGTCCGGGCGGCTGCCGACGATCACGACGACCTCGCTGGTGGTCGGCCAGCCGAGGGCGGACGCGCGGGAGCCGATCGACTCGTCCGCCTCCCCGCGCAGCAGCGCGTCGACGACGAGTGCCTCGAGCCGCGCGTCCCAGGCGCCGCGCGCCTCGGCGGCCTGCGCGTAGACCTGGGCGGACGCGAACGCGATCTCGCGTGCGTAGACGAGCAGCGCCTCGCGCAGCCCGGCCTCGTCGCCAGGCGCGGCGAGCCGGTCGACCGCCGACTCGACCAGCTCGATGGTGGCGCGGACGAGCTGGACGGTCTGCTGCAGGGTGACCTTGCGGGCCAGCTCGCGCGGCGCCGTGCCGAACACCTCGCCGATGACCCGCGGCTCGCGCTCGGGCTCGTGCAGCCACTCGATGAACGAGACGATGCCGGCCTGCGCGACCAGGCCCACCCAGGACCGGTCCTCGGCGGACATGGCGGCGAACCAGGGGAGGTTCTCCTCCATCCGCCCGACGGCCGACGTGGCCAGCTCACCGCTCGCCCGGCGTAGCCGGCCGATGGTGTCGGCCCGTCGCTTGTCCACAGGGGAAGGCTAGCGTTCGCCGCCGGGCGGTAGCGTCTGCCGCGTGAGTCCCGTCGAGGCGCTGGACCGGATCGCCTACCTGCTCGAGCGGGCGGGCGAGCCGACGTACCGGGTGCGGGCGTTCCGTACCGCGTCGTCCGTCGTCGCCGCGATGGGCGAGGCGGAGCTGGCCGAACGGGTGCGCGCGGGCACGCTGCAGGAGCTCTCCGGGATCGGCAAGGCCACCGCGGCCGTGGTCACCCAGGCGTACGCGGGGGAGACCCCGGAGTACCTGAGCCGGCTGGAGGCGGCGGACGACCGCGACGTGCCGGCCGAGGCGGCGGCGCTGCGGGCGGCGTTGCGCGGGGACCTCCACTCGCACTCGGAGTGGTCAGACGGCGGCAGCCCGATCGACGTGATGGCCGCGACCGCGCGCGACATCGGCCACGAGTACCTCGTGCTCACCGACCACTCGCCACGGCTCACCGTCGCCCGCGGCCTCACCGCCGAGCGGCTGCGCCGGGAGCTCGACGTCGTCCGCGAGGTGAACGAACGGCTCGCGCCGTTCCGGTTGCTCACCGGCATCGAGGTCGACATCCTCGACGACGGCAGCCTCGACCAGGAGGAGGCGCTGCTCGCCGAGCTCGACGTCGTCGTGGCCAGCTGCCACTCGAAGCTCGCGATGCCGGCCCCGGACATGACCAAGCGGATGGTCACCGCCATCGCGAACCCGCACGTCGACGTGCTCGGTCACTGCACCGGCCGCCGGATCGTCGGCAGGCGGCGGCCCGAGTCGAGCTTCGACGCCGAGATCGTGTTCGAGGCGTGCCGGCGGTTCGGCGTCGCGGTGGAGATCAACTCCCGCCCCGACCGCCTCGACCCGCCGAGGCGACTGCTCCGGCTCGCGCTCGAGGGCGGGTGCGTGTTCTCGGTCGACTCCGACGCCCACGCGCCGGGTCAGCTCGACTGGCAGGTCAACGGCTGCGAGCGCGCCGCCGTCTGCGGCGTCCCGCCCGAACGCATCGTCAACACCCGAGGCGTCGACGACCTGCTCGCCTGGACACGCACCGGCGAGCTGCCGGCCTGACCCAAGCCCCTTGTTTCTTCGGCCGCCGTCCCGCTTCCGGGAGGACACGTGCCTCACCCGCAGACCGCGTCCGGTGTCCCGGAGAAGGTGCGGCGGTCAGAAGTAGGGCGTGATGATGCCGATGTCGCCGGTGTCGAGCCGTGGCGCGGGGAAGGCGGTGCGCCACGGCTTGAGCAGAACCTTGTGCTCGCGGCGGGTGAGCGACGGGCGGGCGAACGCGCCGGCGACCGCGTCGCGCAGGGCCTTGAGGCCGGAGCCGGCGAGCTCCGGGCAGTCCGACTCGGCGACCGTGTCGCGGAAGGTGGTCGTGATGCTCTCGAAGGTACGCAGCACGTCGACGACCAGCGGGCACTCGGGGTCGAGCGCCCGGGCCCTCGCCTGGGCGGCCTCGGTCGTGTTGCTCCACGCCTCGCCGAGCAGCTGCAGGTCGTCGAGGTCGAGCAGCGGGATCTGCCCGACGATGCCGGTGATCTCCTCCAGGTTCGGATGGCTGACCAGTTCCGTGACCGGACGGCGGCGTGACTTCCAGAACATTGGCCAACCCTCTCGGCGGTGTCTTCGTGCGTCGTCGAGTGGGGCGACCATAGCTCGCGGCGCGCGCACGCACCACCCCGGGCACGATCCGTGCTGGCGGACCCCGTCAGGAGTCGCCACCCGTTTCGCCCGGGTTCGCGGCCTCCACGTCGTGGAGCCGGTAGCCGTCGATGGCCTGCTGCAGCGCCTCGTGCTTCACGTGACCCTGCTTCACGAGCTGGGTGAGCACGCCGACCACGATCGACTCCGCGTCGACGTGGAAGAAGCGGCGCGCGGCACCCCGCGTGTCCGAGAAGCCGAAACCGTCCGTGCCGAGCGAGAGCCAGTCCGCTGGCACCCACTGGGCGATCTGGTCGGGCACCGCCCGCATGAAGTCGGTGACCGCGACGACCGGGCCGGTCGTGCCCTCCAGCGTCCGGGTGACGTACGGCACGCGCTGCTCGTCGTCCGGGTGCAGGTAGTTCCACTCGTCACACGTGACCGCGTCGCGGCGCAGCTCGTTCCACGAGGTCGCCGACCACACGTCCGCCGCGACGCCCCACTGCTCGGCGAGCAGCTGCTGCGCCTCCACGGCCCACGGCATCGCGACGCCGGACGCGAGGATCTGCGCCCGCGGGCGGTCCGACCCGTCGTCGGTCGCCGGCTTGAACAGGTAGAGGCCGTTGAGCAGGCCCTCGACGTCGAGGCCGGCCGGTTCCTCCGGGTGCACGATCGGCTCGTTGTAGACGGTCAGGTAGTAGTAGACGTTCTCGCCCTGCGGGTGCTCCGGGCTGGAGCCGTACATCCGCCGCAGGCCGTCCTGCACGATGTAGGAGATCTCGTACGCCCACGCCGGGTCGTAGTGGACGCACGCCGGGTTGGTCGACGCGAGCAGCGGCGAGTGGCCGTCGGCGTGCTGCAGCCCCTCACCGGTCAGCGTGGTGCGCCCGGCCGTGGCGCCGAGCAGGAAGCCCCGGGCCATCGAGTCGCCGGCCGCCCACATCTGGTCGCCGCTGCGCTGGAAGCCGAACATCGAGTAGAAGATGTAGATCGGCACCATCGGCGTGCCGTGCGTCGCGTACGACGTGCCGGCCGCGATGAACGAGCCCATCGCGCCCGTCTCGGTGATGCCCTCGTGCAGCAGCTGGCCCTGCTGCGACTCGCGGTACGAGAGCAGCATGTTGCGGTCGGCCGGCTCGTACTGCTGACCGTGCGGCGCGTAGATCTTCTGCGACGGGAACAGCGAGTCCATGCCGAACGTGCGGAACTCGTCCGGCGCGATCGGCACGAACCGCTTGCCGAGGTCGTCTGTCTTGATCAGGTCGCGCAGCAGCCGGACGAACGCCATCGTGGTGGCGACCTTCTGCTTGCCCGAGCCCTTCTTGAGGCCCCCGTACACGTCGTCGCCCGGCAGCTTGACCGGCGTGGAACGGTTGACCCGCTCCGGCAGGAACCCGTCCAGTTGGCGGCGGCGCTCCATCATGTACTGGATCTCGTCGTCGTTCTCGCCCGGGTGGTAGTACGGCGGCAGGTCCGCCTCGAGCGCCTGGTCGGAGATCGGCAGGTAGAGCCGGTCGCGGAACTCCTTGAGGTCGTCCTTGGTGAGCTTCTTCATCTGGTGCGTGGCCATCCGGCCCTCGAAGCTCTCCAGCGTCCAGCCCTTGATGGTCTGGGCGAGGATGACGGTCGGCTGGCCGACGTGCGTCCTGGCCGACTCGAACGCCGCGTACACCTTCCGGTAGTCGTGCCCGCCGCGGGACAGCCGCTGCAGGTCCTCGTCGGACAGGTCGGCGACCATCTTGCGCAGCCGCGCGTCGTCGCCGAAGAACGTCTCGCGGATGTACGACCCGTCGCTGATCACGTACGTCTGGAACTGGCCGTCCGGCGTGGTGTTCATCTTGTTGACGAGCACGCCGTCGACGTCGCGGGCGAGCAGCGGGTCCCAGTCGCGGCCCCAGATCACCTTGATGACGTTCCAGCCCGCGCCGCGGTAGAGCGACTCGAGCTCCTGGATGATCTTGCCGTTGCCGCGTACCGGCCCGTCCAGCCGCTGCAGGTTGCAGTTGACGATGAAGGTGAGGTTGTCGAGCTCCTCGCGCGCGGCGAGCGACAGCGCGCCGAGCGACTCCGGCTCGTCCATCTCGCCGTCGCCCACGAACGCCCACACGTGCGAGTCGCCGGTGTCCTTGATGCCGCGGTTCTGCAGGTACCGGTTGAACCGGGCCTGGTAGATCGCGTTCATCGGGCCGAGACCCATGGAGACCGTCGGGAACTCCCAGAATTCCGGCATCAGCCGCGGGTGCGGGTACGACGGCAGCCCGCCGCCCGGCGTGGACTTCTCCTGCCGGAAGCCGTCGAGCTGGTGCTCGGACAGCCGGCCCTCCAGGTACGCGCGCGCGTAGATGCCGGGGGAGGCGTGGCCCTGGATGTAGACGTGGTCGCCGGAGCCGTGCCGCTTGCCGCGGAAGAAGTGGTTGAAGCCGACCTCGTACAGGCTCGCCGCGGACGCGTACGTGGCGATGTGGCCGCCGACGCCGATCTCCGGCCGGTTGGCGCGGCTCACCATGACGGCGGCGTTCCACCGGATGTACGCACGGATCCGTCGCTCGATGTACTCGTCGCCGGGGAACCACGGTTCGCGCTCGGGCGGGATGGTGTTGATGTAGTCCGTGCTGCGCAGGGCCGGTACGCCGACCTGGCGCTCCCTGGCCCGTTCGAGCAGCCGGAGCATGACGTACCTCGCCCGGGTCCTGCCCTCGGCATCGATCACGCTGTCGAGCGACTCGAGCCACTCGGCGGTCTCGTCCGGGTTGATGTCGGGCAGCTGGCTCGGCAGCCCGTCGCTGATGACGTGGAAGCGCTTCTGTGCGGCAGACACGTTGATCGGTCACCTTCGTCTCGGCTTGTGGCCTTCCGCCCCGGATCGCTGGTGGGCGAGTCCGGTCCCGTCTCCCATCATCTGCCGGATCGGGGCGGAACGTGTAATCGGGTGGGTCCGGGTGAGTGTTCCACGATGCGACTGGTCGAATGGAGCGATGGAGACGCGTGTCATCGAGGTGACGACGGGGGCCGACGAGCGGGTCGTGGACCTCACCGGCGAGTGCGAGGGCTTCCTCGCGGCGTGCGGGGCGTCGGACGGGCTGCTCCACGTCTTCGTCCCCCATGCCACCGCCGGCATCGCCCTCATCGAGCTGGGTGCGGGAAGCGACGCGGACCTGCTCGCGGCGTTGGGCGACCTGCTGCCGGCCGACGACCGCTGGCGGCACTCCCACGGCTCGCGCGGGCACGGCCGCGCGCACGTGCTGCCCGCGCTGGTGGCACCGTGCGCGAGCATCCCGGTCGTGGGGGGACGGTTGGCCCTGGGGACGTGGCAGAGCGTGACCCTGGTGGACGTGAACGTCGATAATCGATCACGTCGGGTCCGGCTCAGCTACCTTCCCGGTTAGCGGATTCCGCATCGGGTCGCCCCGGCGACTTGCGTACCCTGGGCGGTTTGGGTGGACTACCGCTCACGATCTCGGCGAGGACAGGTCAGGATGGAAAGGATCGGCCAGTGAGCGCGACCGCGGAGCACGCGGACGGCGATTCCGGCCGCGACGGTACGGTCGGCGCGCAGGGGAGTTCTGCGGTCGACCGGCTGGGGCTCAGCGAGGGGCTCGTCGTCCAGGAGCTCGGCTACGACGACGACTGCGACGACGCCCTCAGGGCGGCGGTCGAGCAACGGGTCGGCGGCGAGCTCGTCGACGAGGACTACGACGACGTCGTCGACGTCGTGCTGCTCTGGTGGCGCGAGGGCGACGGCGACCTGGCCGACGGGCTGGTGGACGCGCTCGCGACGCTGGTCGACGGCGGCACCGTCTGGCTGCTGACGCCGAAGGCCGGTCGCGACGAGTACGTCGAGCCGAGCGAGATCGCGGAGAACGCGGTCACCGCTGGCCTGTCCGCCACCAGCAGCGTCTCGGCCGCCCCCGACTGGGTCGGCACCCGGCTGGTCGCGCCGCGGGCCAAGGGCAGGCGCTGACCGTCGCGCCGCCTCTGTCAGGATGGTGGGGCGGCGGCGTCAGGACGGGAGGCGATGATCATGGTGGGCGGGGACACCAGCACGGCGGACGACGCGACCGCCGGCGGCGCGCTCGCCGTCGGCTCCACGGCGCCCGACTTCGCCCTCTCCGACCAGTACGGGGCCACGGTCCGCGTCTCCGAGTTCCACGGTGAGAAGGCCGTGCTGCTCGTCTTCTACCCGTTCTCCTTCACGGGTGTGTGCACGAGTGAGATGAGGGCGCTGCAGAAGCGCATCGACGCCTTCCAGACCGACACCGTGCAGGTGCTCGGCGTCTCCTGCGACTCGCCGTACGTCCAGCGCGTGTTCGCGGAGGAGGAGCGGCTCACCTTCCCCGTCCTCGCCGACAACTGGCCGCACGGCGCGACGGCCCAGGCGTACGGCGTCTTCGACGACGAGGTGGGCGCCGCCAGGCGGGGCACCTTCGTGATCGACACCGACGGCGTGATCCGGTGGACCGTCGTCAACGCGATCCCCAACGCCCGCAACACCGAGAAGTACGTAGCGGCGCTGGCCGCCCTGTAGGCTTGCGGGCCTGGGACGGGCGCATAGCTCAGCGGTAGAGCACTGCCCTTACAAGGCAGGGGTCACAGGTTCGAAACCTGTTGCGCCCACCAGTGTT
>JAFMQP010000211.1 GCA_017354575.1 Acidothermales bacterium
GAGCGTCTTGCCCGACCCCGTGGGCGCGACCACCAGCGGGTGCTCGCCCGCTCGCGCCGCCTGCCAGGCGCCGCGCTGGGCGGGTGTGGGCTCGGCGAACGCCGCGGTGAACCAGGCACGGGTCACCGGCGAGAACGCGTCGAGCACCGGGTCGGACATGGGACCCATGTTCTCTCGCCCCACCGACAGTCGCCGCCGACGGCGTGGATAATGCCGTGGCATGGCCGGTGACAAGCCGAAGGTGGACTGGACCGACGCGGTCTGGCGCAGCGCGCCGAGCGTCGACGAGAGCGGCTCGGTCGTCGAGATCGCGCACAAGGACGGCATGTACGGCATGCGCGACCGCAGGCATCCCGACCAGGTGCTCACGTTCACGCCGGGCGAGTGGGACGCGTTCGTCAAGGGCGTGCACGCCGGCGAGTTCGACTGACCGCCGGGCGGCGGGAGCTCAGGACGTGATGTCCTTACGGTGGAAGCGCCACCAGGCGAGGGACAGGAACACGACCGCGTAGGCGACGGCGGAGATCGTCCCGCGCACCATGTCGTCGGTCTGGACAGGTGAGCTGAGCAGGCCGAGGAACGCGGTCTCGTAGTGCATCGGCAGCAGGCTGCGCAGCCGGCCGAGCGCGGTGATCTGGTCGAGGATGCCGGACAGCACCGCCACCATCACCGCCCCGCCGACGGCACCCAGCGGCGCATCGGTGCTCACCGACAGGAAGAACGCGATCCCCGCCGTCGTCAGCAGCACGATCGCGCAGTACCCGATGCTGCCGGCCAACCGCAGCGGTGCCGCCCACGCCGCGACGTCGTCGCCGGACAGCGTCTGGAACGGTTGCCAGCCGAACGCGATCGCGCCGACCGCGAGCGACACCAGGCCGAGCACGACGAGCGCGACGAGCGAGAGCAGCAGGCCGACGACCAGCTTGACCGTGAGCAGCCGCGATCTCGGCACCGGCGCGGCCAGCAGGTACCGGAGGCTGCCGGCGGCGGCGTCCGCCGCGACGGTGTCGCCGCAGAACAGCGCCACGATCACCACGAACAGGAACGACGCCGAGACCAGCACCATGAACACGGCGAAGTTCGCGGCGCTCGCGGTGGCGAGGCCGATCAGGCCGGTCGACCGTGTCTGCCTGTCGGTGCCGAACTCGAACGCGAGCACGGCGATCACCGGCAGCAGCACGACCAGCCCGAACGTCCACGCCGTCCGCGGCCGGCGCAGCTGCCGGCGTAGCTCGGTGCGCACCCGGAACACCCGCGTCATGAGCGATCCTCGACCCGTGACCCTCGCACGACGAACCCCGGCTTCCCACGCCGTGCAGGTCGTGTGAAGCCCTCGTTGATCATGAGAACATGATCAACCCGCACTCCGTGTCGCGTCACGAGCGCTGCCTCTCGACCAAGGTGAGGAACGCGTCCTCCAGCCGGTGCTGCGGCAGCACGTCGTCGACGCCGATGATCTCCGCGACCGAGCCGGCCGCGACGAGCTCGCCGCCGCGCATCACGACGACGTGGGTGCACGTCTGCTCGACCTCGCCGAGCAGGTGGCTGGACACCAGCACCGACCGCCCGTCCCGCGCGTACCGGCGCAGCACCTGCCGCATCTCGGCGATCTGCGGCGGGTCGAGGCCGTCGGTGGGCTCGTCCAGGACGAGCAGCTCGGGCAGCCCGAGCATGGCCTGCGCGATCGCGAGCCGCTGCCGCATCCCGTGGCTGTAGGTGCGCACCCGGCGGCGGACGGCGTCGCCGAGGTCGGCGATCGCCAGCACGTCCTCGAGCCCGGCGTCCGCCCACGGCCGCCCGGTGGCCTCCCAGTAGAGCCGCAGGTTGTCGACGCCGGACAGGTGCGGCAGGAAACCGGGGCCCTCGACCAGCGCGCCGATCCTCGCCAGCACCGGTGCGCCCGGCGTCACCCGGCGCCCGAACACCCGCACCTCGCCGGACGTCGGCCCCATCAACCCGAGCAGCACCCGCAGCATCGTGGTCTTGCCCGCGCCGTTCGGCCCGAGCAGCCCGACGACCTGTCCGCGTTCGACCCGGAAGCCCACGCCGCGCACCGCCCTGAACCCGTCGGCGTACGTCTTGTGCAGGTCGCGCACCGACAGCGGGACGTCGACGAGCGACGGGTCGACGTCGGCGTCCCTGCGCCGTCGGCGCAGCCGCGCGACGAGCACGACGGCGACCAGCCCGAGCACCACCAGGCCCAGCAGTCCGGCGAGAACCGGGCGCCATACTCCGGCGGAGTCGACGACCGGCGTCGCGGTCACCTGCGGCATCCGTGCCACCGGGTCGCCGAGCCCGACGAGGTACGTCGCCGGCGCCGCCGGACCCGCGTACGCCTGGTCGGCGGTGTCGAGCACGACGCGCACGCGATGGCCGGAGTCGAACCGGTGCACCACGCCGGGCAGCCGCACCCGCACGGGCGGCACGTGCGCGAGCGCCGCCGGACTCGCCGCACTCGGCAGCCCGGTGAGCCGCAGCGGCGCGGCCTGCCCGCCCACCAGCGTGGCCGTCCCGTTCGGCGCGACGTCGTAGAGCCTCGCGAACAGCACCGCGCTGCCGCTTGACGACGCCACCCGCACCGTGATCGTGGGCGTGCCGACCACGTCGAGCGGATGCGTCCGCCGAGGCGACTGGAAGTACGCCGCCTGCCCGGGGATCTCGGTGCTCACGGACAGCCCGCTGTCGGCGGCGTCGACGACCAGGCCGGTGCCCGGCAGCGACGACACGGCGGCGGGCGTGCCGTCCGGCGGGTTCGCGACCGGCTGCGGCGGACCGGTGAGCCGGACCGACGCCGCCGGGCCGTCGCCGGACAGGCCCGGGTAGCGCCGGGTCGAGAACGCGTTCGTCAGCGGCGTGCCGTCGCCCTGCCGCCCGAGCACGCGGCTGAAGGTGAAGCCGGTGCCCGGCGCCGGCCCTTCGCGCTTCAGGTAGTACGCCAGCCACTGCGCGGTGAGCGCCCGGACGCGGTCGTGGTCGGGCGGCGAGCCGTCGCCCCCGTCGTGGCCGCCGGAGTACCACGCCACCCGCACCGGCGTGCCCGCGGCGGCGATGCCCCTGGCGTTGGCGTCGGCCTGGTCGAGCGGGAACAGGCTGTCGGCGGTGCCCTGGATCAGCAGCGTCGGCGCCTTGATCCGGTCGAGCACCCCGGCCGGACTGGACCCGGCGAGCAGGGCGGCGGTCGTGGCGCTCGGCCGCCCCGTGGTGACGGCCTCGCGGTAGAGCCGGCAGACGTCCGGCGCGAACCGGCCGCAGGACGGGTCCGTCCCCAGGGCGAGGCCGCCGGTGAACAGCTGCCCCAGCCAGGCGCGCTTGAGCACGCCGGACGTGGGCGGCCCACCCGCGGCGTCCGGGAACAGCGACGTACCGAGTGAGTTCCAGGTGATCTGCGGAACGATCGCGTCGACGCGGTGGTCGTACCCCGCCAGCAGCAGCGCGAGCGCGCCGCCGTACGAGCCGCCGACGACGCCCACCCGCGGGTCGTCCGCGCCGTCCTTGGCCACGTCGGGCCGGTGGCCGAGCCAGTCGAGCAGCCGCCTCGCGTCGGTCACCTCGTAGTCGGGGCTGTCCAGATGGATCCGCCCGCCCGAGTGCCCGAACCCCTCCGCGGTCCAGGTGAGCACGACGTAGCCGAGCTTCGCGAGGTCGCCTGCGTCCTTCGCCACCGACGCCTTCGTGCCGCCGAAGCCGTGCGGCAGCAGCACGGCGGGCATCGGGTGAGCCGCGCTCGCGGCGTCGGGGACGTACAGCGTCGTGTCGAGCCGGACCGGCTCCCGGCCCCCCGGCCCGGTGTGCACCGTGAGTATGCGCGCCGCCTCGCGGTACGACGGCCCGCGCAGCGCGACGGCGGCGACCACCGCAGCGGCCGCCAGGACGACCATGACGAGCGCGGCGAGCACGCGGGCGCGACGGCGGCTGCGCAGGGCGAACGGCATGGACCCAACCGTATTGCGGCGGCGGGCCTTACCGACGGCTGTCCACAGGCGGGATCGAGCCGTCCGGGTAAGGTCCCCTGCCCCCTTAGGCGACCCGTTCTCCCGATGCCGGAAGGGGGCCCTTACGCCGATTCTCATAGGTACCGGCACAAGACGGAGGCACCGATGAACACCCTGACGATCGCCGAGCTCGCCCGACAGCACCGGGAGGACCTGCTCACCGAGGCGGCCGAGTACCACGAGTACCGCGAGACGACGCCGGTGCGTCGCGGCATCGTCCGCCGGTTGCACCGGAGGTCACCCACCGCGCCGCACGCTGGCCGTCCGCCGGCCAACCCGAGCCGGGTAAGGCGATCCGACGCCTGATGTCGGCGCCCTGTGCGACCATGACTGGCGTGCCGCGGATCGGCTCCGGAATACCGCTCGTCGCCCGTGACGCCGAGCTCCGTACCCTCACCGACCTGCTCGACCGGGTACGCGCCGGCGACGCGAGCGCCGTGCTGGTCGGCGGCGAGGCCGGCGTCGGGAAGTCGCGGTTGCTCGCCGAGCTGTCCGCGCGCGCCGAGTCCGACGGCATCGAGGTGCTCGCCGGCGGTTGCGTCGACGCCGCCGAGGCGAGCCTGCCGTACCTGCCGTTCGCCGAGATGGTGGGCAACCTGGCCGCGACCCACCCCGACGTCGTCGACGCCCATCCGGCCCTCGCGCGCCTGCTCCCGGGTGCGCCGCTGCCCGCCACCCTCAGCCCCGGCGACCGCGACCTCGGTCAGCGGCAGATGTTCGAGGGCCTCTACGACGCGCTCGCCGAGGTCGCGCGCGACCAACCGGTGCTGTTGACGCTGGAGGACCTGCACTGGGCCGACAGGTCCAGCCTCGACCTGCTCACCTTCCTGCTCTCCGACCGCCCGCGCGGATCGCTCGCGGCGGGCGGCGGCCCGGCCAGGATCGGCCTCGTCGCCACGTTCCGCTCCGACGAGCTGCACCGCAGGCATCCGCTGCGCCCCGTGCTGGCCGAGCTGCTCAGGTTCCCCGACGTCGAACGCCTCGACCTCCGTCCGTTCGACCAGGCCACCGCGCTCGCCTTCGTCCGCGCCCTGTGCGGAGACGACGCCACGATCCGGTCCGAGCAGGAGCTGCGGGTCCTCGCCGCGCGCAGCGAGGGCAACGCCTTCCTCGCCGAGGAGCTCGTGTCCGCCGGTGACGACGGGCTGCCGGTGAGCGTGGCCGACGTGCTGCTCACCCGGGTCGAGCGGCTGTCGCCGTCCGCCCAGCAACTCGTCCGGCTGGCGTCCGTCTCCGGCCGGCGGGTAAGGCACGACCGGCTGCGTGCGGCCACGGAGCTGTCCGACGACGAGCTGGACGCGGCACTCCGCGAGGCCGCCGCGCAGCACGTGCTCGTCCCCGACGGCGACGGTTACGTCTTCAGGCACGCGCTCCTCCGCGAGGCCGTCTACGCCGACCTGATGCCCGGCGAGCGGACGCGCTGGCACGCGGCGTACGCCACCACGCTGCGCGGCGACACCAGCCCGGGCGCGGCGGCCGAGCTCGCCTACCACGCGGCGGCGAGCCACGACGACCAGACCGCGCTCGCGGCGTACGTGCGGGCCGCCCGCGAGGCCGGCCGGCTCGGGGCGCCGGCGGAGGCGCTCCACAACGCCGAGCACGCACTGCAGCTGTGGCCAACCGTCGCCGACGCCGAGACGGTGGCGGGCATCAGCGAGATCGTGCTGTACCGGGCCACCGCGCTGTACGCCGACAACGCGGGTGAGATCGACCGTGCGCTGAAGCACAGCGGGGCCGCGCTCCGGCTCGCCTCCGAGTCCGGCGACACGCTGGTCGCCGCGGGTACCCGCAGGGCCAGGGCGGAGTACCTGCTGCGCCTCACCTTCGGCGTCGAGGAGGCCGTCCGGCTCGCACGGGAGGCCGACGAGCTCGTCGCCGGCCTGCCGCCGAGCGTGGAGAAGGCCTGGGTCCAGGCGGTGCACGCCAGGGCCCTGCTGTCGATGGACCACTTCGAGGCCGCCCGCGAGCACGCGAGCCGGGCGATCGCGACGTACCAGGAGCTCGCCGCCGGCACCGGCACCGACGCCGGCGGCGTCGACGTCGACGCGATGATCACGATGGCCCGTGCCGAGGACCACATCGGCTGGTTCGACGAGGCGCGCCAGGGTCTCGAGGCGGCCGTGACGAAGGCGGCCGGCCGGGGCGTGCCGTCCGTCGAGCTGCGGGCACGGTTCAGCTTCGGCGTCGTGCTCTACGAGCACGGCGAACTCGCGGCGGCGGTCGACACGTTCGTCCGTGGCGAACGGCTGGCCGCCGACAACGGGCTCGCGTGGAGCGGCGGCTACGGCCTCGAGACCAAGATCATGCGGATGATCGCACAGTTCCAGACGGGGGAGTGGGACGCGATCGACGCCGCGGTCGACCTGCCGGGCCGCACCGTCCCCGCGAGCGTGCTGTCACGCATCGTCGCCGCCGACCTGCCGGTGGCCGTGGCGCGCGGCCGGTTCGCCGAGGCCGAGCGCAGGCTCGCCGAGCTGTGCGACCCGTGGCCGAGCGACGACCAGGACGTCCGGCTGGTGACCACCGCGGGCTGTGAGCTCGAGGTGTACCGCGGACGGCCCGAGCGCGCCGCCGAGTGGATCGAGACCGGGCTCGCGTGGATGCAGAAGCTCGACCCGTTCCACCTCGTCGAGGTGCGGTTCGGCGCGCTCGGCGTGATGGCGTACGTCGGCGTCGCCGAACGGGCCAGGCAGCGCGGCGACACCGTCGGCGCCGACGCGGCCGTCGCGGCCGGCGAGAAGCTGCGCGAGGCCGGCGAGACCGCGACGGAGCACGCCCGCAAGACCATGGGTCCCGAGGGCAGGGCGTGGTACGCGCGGCTGTCCGCCGAGACCAGCCGGCTGCGCGGTGCGCACGACCCGGACCTGTGGCGTCCGGTCGTCGCGGAGTTCGGTTACGGCGACGTGTTCCGGCAGGCGGAGGCGCGCTGGCGGTTGGCGGAGGCGCTGGTCGTCGCGGG
>JAFMQP010000032.1 GCA_017354575.1 Acidothermales bacterium
CGTCCGTCGTCACCCATGTCGCGTACAACCTGCTGCTGATGAAGTCGTACCAGCTCGGCGAGTTCAGCCAGGTGTATCCGCTCGCCCGCGGCACGTCGCCGCTCGTCGTGACGGTGCTCGCCGTCGTCTTCGTCCGCGAGATCCCGTCGCCGCTGCACCTCGCCGGCGTGCTCGTCGTTTCCGTCGGGATCGCGAGCCTGGTGCTGGTCGGACGCCGTCCCGGCCGCGGCGATGGGCCCGCCGTCCTAGCGGCAGTCGCCACCGGCCTGACGATCGCGACGTACACCACGATCGACGGGGTCGGCGTGCGACTTTCCGGCAGCGCGGCGGGTTACACGGGATGGCTCGTGCTGTTGGAGTCCGTGCTCGTCCCCCTGTGCGCGTTCGCCGGCGCGGGCCGCGGCCTGCTGCCGCGTCTGCGCCCATATCTGTGGAAGGGGATGGCAGGTGGCGTGCTCAGCCTGTTCGCGTACGGGCTCGTGCTGTGGGCGCAGACGCGGGGCGCCCTCGCTCCGATCGCGGCGCTCCGCGAGACCAGCATCGTCGTCGGAGCGATCATCGGGACTGCCCTGTTCCACGAGCGGTTCGGCAAGCCGCGGGTCGTGGGGACCGTCGTGGTGGTGACGGGGATCGTGCTGCTGAACGTGTGAAGGGGCTAGTTGATCATGTTAACGTGATCAACCGGTGAGTGACGCCCCCAGCACACGGTAGCCCTTGGCGCTGGCCAGGCGGTCGCACGCGTAGCCCTCGGACACCAGCCAGCGGTGCAGGGAGTCGGCGCCGAGGTTGCGCTGGACGACGAGGTACGCGGCGCCGTCCGGCTCCAGCCGCGCCAGCCAGGTGTGCAGCAACTCGTGCAACGCGGGCTTGCCGACGTGGATGGGCGGGTTGCTGTAGATCGCGGCGAAGGCCAGGTCGCCGGGGACGGCGTCCGGCGCGGCCACCCGGACGTTCGCCAGGCCGAGCGCCGCGGCGTTGCGTTCGGTCAGCGACCTCGCCCGCTCGTTGACGTCCACCGCCCACACCTCCGCGTCCGGTGACCGGATGGCGAGGACGCAGGCGATGGGCCCGTACCCGCAGCCGAGGTCGAGCAGCCGGCCGGACGCCGGTGGGCGCGGGCCGCGGTCGAGCAGCACCTGCGTGCCGAGGTCGAGGCGGTCGGCGCTGAACACGCCACGCGCCGTACGCAGGGCGTACGAACGGCCGTCCGCACGCAACGAGACGGTCCGCTCTCCGGCGTCGGACGAGGGCGCGGCGGTGAAGTAGTGCTCGTTCACCTCACGGCGTCAACCGGTGCTGGAAGCCCGCGGCCACCGCGGCGGCGAGCTGCAGGTACGCGTCCCGCGTCGGGTTGTCGAGCTGCTCGAGCACGAACTCCGCGCCCGCCTCCAGGTGCGGGTCGAACGGCACCCGCACCAGCGCACGGCACCGCGCGCTGAAGTGCTGCTCGAGCCGGCTGAGGTCGACCGCCTTGTTCTGCGGTCGCACCGCCGACATGACGACCACGCCGCTCTGCACGAGCCGGCTGTAGTCATGCGCGTCGAGCCAGTCCAGCGTCGCGCTCGCCGAGCGCGCGCCGTCGACGGACGCCGAGCTCACCAGCACGATCTGGTCGGCCAGGCCGAGGATCCCGCGCATCGCCGAGTGCAGCAGGCCGGTGCCGCAGTCGGTGATGCAGATCGAGTAGTAGTGCTCGAGGACGTCGGTGACCGACCGGTAGTCGGCCTCGCTGAACGCCTCCGAGATCGCCGGGTCGGGGTCGGACGCCAGCACCTCGAGCCGGCTGGCCGCCTGCGACGTGTACTGCCGCACGTCGGCGTACCTGGCGATCATCTCCTTGTTCGCGAGCAGGTCGCGGACGTTCGCGCGGGTCTCGACCCGCACCTTCTCCGCGAGCGTGCCACGGTCGGGGTTGGCGTCGACGGCGATGATCCGGTCGCCGCGCAACGTCGCCAGCGTCGAGCCCAGGCCCACGCTCGTCGTCGTCTTGCCGACGCCGCCCTTGAGGCTCAGCACCGCCACCCGGTAGTGGCCGCCGGCCACCGGCGTACGGATCTGCTCGATCATCTGCTGCCGGGCGATCTCCTTGTTCGACTCGCCCGGATCGATGAGCCCGCCCGACACCTTGAACACGGCACGCCGCCAGCCGCCGGTCGGCGCCTGCTTGCGCGGACGCAGCAGCGCCTGCGGCGACAGGTGGTCGGACGTCAGCGGGATCGGCTGGGACGGCGGCAGCTGCGTCGCACCGGGGAAGCCCTGCCCGTGGAACACCTGCGGCGTCTGGCCGGCCGTCGGATCGCCCCGGTAGTCCTGCCGGACGTAGTCGCCCGGCGGCTGCGGTGCCTGCGGCTGGTAGCCCTGCTGGAACTGCGACAGGTCGTACCGGGCGGTGGCCTGCTGGCCGGGCTGGGCCTGCTGCGGTGCCTGTTGGCGCTGTTCCTGGCCCGGCCAGGCACCCCATTGACCGGCGCCCTGCGGACCCTCGCCGTACGGCGGCTGCTGCTGCCACGGTGCCTGCTCGTGCGGGCCGGTCGGCACCGAAGCGGTGCGGGTGTCGGCTCCCTCCCCGAACGCCGGGGCGGGCGGCGGCCACTCGTGGTCCGGCATCCCAGGCTGCGGCCCGGTGCCCGGGTCGGCCTGCTCGGTGGAGAACGGCGACGGAGGCTCGGAGGCCCACGACTGTTCGTGCCGGCCCTCGCCCGCACCGAACGGCGCCGGCGGCTCCGCCGTCCACGGCTCGTCGTGCGCACCGTGGGCGCCCTCGCCGAACGGCGCCGGCTCCGACCACGTCTGCCCGCCCACGGGCGGCTGGGGGTGCTCGCGAGGCTCAGCGGTCCGGCCCTGCTCCTCACCCGGCTGCACCTCGGCGCCGTCACGCCACGGGCCGCGCGCCGGCTCGTCGTGGAACGGGGAGTCGGCGAACGGGGACGCCTGCTCGCCCCACGGCTCGCCGGGACCGCCCTGTTCCCACGGGTGCTGCTGCGGCGGTGCGGCTGCGCCGCCCTGCTGGCCGTTGCCCTCGAAGCCCTGCGGCGGCTGCTGCCACTGCTGGCCCGGATCTGCCGGCCCGTACGGGTTGTACGCCTGGTGGCCGTTCTGCTGCTGCCACGACTGCGGCTCGGCCGGCTGCTGCCAGGAATGTGCCTGCTCGGCGGGCTCGAACTCCCACGGCGGCGGCACCTCGTGCTCCATCGCGGACGACTCGAACGGCGCGTGCTGCGACGTCGGCGCGTGCTCGAACGGGCTCGGCTCGGCGGCGTGGGAGGAGTCCTCGTCGCCCCCCTCGCGCCAGGGGTGGGCGTTCTGGTCGTGGTCCTCGGCGGAGAACGGGTTGCCGCCGGGCTCGGGCAGGATCGGCCGGCCGAAGTCGTCGCTCTCGAGCAGCTGCGTCATGTGCTCCGGCGGTGCGGAGTCCCCCGGCAGCGGACCCCACGGGTACGGATCCGGGCCCTGGGCCGCCTCGTCGTCGGCTCCAGCCTCGTCATCACGGCCCGTCGAGTCGGCGAACGGATCATCCTTGCCCGTCATCCAGGGCCCCCTCGGCTCGCCGTCACCTACGCTTGACAGTCGCCCAGCCTAAGCCCATGGGCCGTCGCCGTGGGAATCCTGTCCTCCACCGCTACCCTGACCGTCATGCACGCGATCGTCATCACCGAGCCCGGCGGACCCGACGTGCTGCGCTGGGAGGCGGTGCCGGACCCGGAGCCCCAGCCGGGCGAGGTCGTCCTCGAGGTCGCCGCGAGCGCCGTCAACCGCGCCGACCTGCTGCAACGGCAGGGGAACTACGACCCGCCGCCCGGCGCCTCCCGCTACCCCGGGCTCGAATGCGCGGGCCGGGTGGTCGCCCTCGGCGACGGCGTCGACTCGTGGTCGGTCGGCGATGAAGCGTGCGCCCTGCTGGCCGGCGGCGGGTACGCCGAACGGGTCGCCGTGCCGGCCGGGCAGCTGCTCCCCGTGCCCGCCGGCGTCTCGCTGATGGACGCCGCCGGTCTCCCGGAGGTCGCGTGCACGGTCTTCTCCACAGTCTTCATGGTCGCGGGGCTACGGCCCGGTGAGTCGCTGCTCGTGCACGGTGGCGGCAGCGGCATCGGCACGTTCGCCATCCAGCTCGCCAAGGCCGCGGACGCCGCGCGGGTGTTCTGCACCGCCGGCAGCGCGGCCAAGCTGGAACGCTGCCGCGAGCTCGGCGCCGACGTCGCGATCGACTACACCAGTGAGGACTTCGCCGAGCGCGTCGCCGCCGAGACCGACGGCGCGGGTGTGGACGTGATCCTCGACATCGTCGGCGCGAAGTACCTCGCACGCAACGTCGCCGCGCTCGGCCGCAACGGCCGGCTCGTGGTCATCGGCATGCAGGGCGGCGCCACGGCGGAGCTGAACCTCGGCGCCCTGTTGGCCAAGCGGGCCGCGGTGATCGGCGTGACGCTGCGCGGCCGGCCGCTGTCCGAGAAGGCCGCCATCGTCGCCGCCGTGCGCGAGAACGTCTGGCCCGCGGTCGAGGGCGGTCAGGTGCGTCCCGTCATCGACCGGCGGCTCCCGATGAGCGACGCCGCCGCCGCGCACCGCGTCGTCGAGGCGGGCGAGCACGTCGGCAAGGTGCTGCTCGTCACCGGCAACGGATGACCATGGGACGACGGCCACCGGCGGGCGGCCCGGTGTCCTAGAATCACCGGACGTGACCGTTCCGCCCCCCGCGCAGTGGCAGGTGCCACCGCAGACCCCGCAGATGCCGCAACGGCCTCGCGGCGTCCTCCGCGGCTACGCGGTCGAGGCGGTCATCGCAGGGATGCTGCTCGTGCTGATCGCCGTGATCATCCTCCCGGCGTATTTCATGGGCGCGTTCCAGCAGGTGCCGGTGCAGGCGCTGCCGCAGATCCAGCCGGGCCAGACGGCGGCGTACGGGGAGTTCCATATCACCCCGACGGACGCCATCATCACGACGAAGAACCCGGGCGGCGGACTCGACGACGACAAGAAGAAGAAGGCGTACCTCGTCGTGCACGCCCGGATCGAGAACCGCTCCCGGGTGGCCGTCTACGGTCTCGACCTCGCCAACGACTACCGGCTCACGCCGCCGGGCCGGTCCAAGGCGTCGCACCCGAAGGACGTGGGGCTCGTCCGCGACCACTCGACGTCGTGCACCCTGCTGCCGCACCTGGCCGAGCAGGTGCAGATGATCTGGGAGATCCCGCTCACCGCCCCCGTGCCGACCGTCATCACGCTGACCATCTTCAAGCGCACCTATCGACAGGACTTCTTCGAGAACAGGTACCAGTGGCTCTCCCCCGAGCCCTGGCTGAACGTGCAGCTCCCGGTGAGGCAGGACAACCCATGAGCGTGCCCGGGCGGGAGGGGTACCAGCGGCGGGGGTACGAGCGCGCCGAGCTCGGCATCGGCATGATCACGACGCACCTGACCAAGCAGAAGGCGCTGATGGTGCTGCTGTCGCTCGGCCTGGTCGCGCTCATCGTCGGCCTCGACAAGGCGAAGCAGCCGGACATCGCGAACATGTTCGCACCGTCCATCAAGCACCAGGCCGCGCTCGGACAGCCACTGACCCTGCGCGAGGGGACGGTGCGGTTCACCCGCGTGCGTGCCGCGAGGTCGGTCGAGACCGGCTCCGGCATCCTCAAGAAGCAGATCAACACCTCGGGTATCTGGGTGATCGTCGACTACAGGTTCACCGCCGTACGCCAGTCGGCCAACATGGACGTCGCGCTCAACAGCAGGGACAACGCGACGTACGCGGCGTCCGACCGAGGCGGGCTCTCGTCGAAGAGCTCCATCTCGGGCGACCCGGGCTTCCCGGTGTCGGGATCGTTCCTATTCGAGATGCCGAAGAGCCGGATCGCCGGCTCCTACATCACCGTCGGCCAGTCCAGCTTCGGCTGGCCGTTGTGGGACGACGAGGGCATCGTCCCGCTCGGCGTCGACGACGCCGGCGCGAAGACGCTGATCCGCAACGCACCCCCTCTCCTGCACGTCGGCGGTGACTGAGGTGGACCGATGAGGGCATGGATTCGGCAGTTCCGCCGCTATCTCATCGCCGCGCCGCTCGTACTCGCCGTCGGGTTCGGCTGGAACGTCTGGTACGCCTGGCACGGCAACGACAGCGTCGCACACCGTCCCGTCGACGTGCCGAAGGGCAAACGCGTGCAGTTGGGCCCCGACACGGTCCAGCTCGCCGGGCTCAGGGTCGAGCGGCCGCGCAAGAGCTCCAGCTTCGACACGAGTACGCCGCCGCCGCGAGGCGCCGTCGTCGTGGTCGCGACGTTCCGCGCTCGCATCGACGACGTCAAGGGCTACTCGAAGTTCTACTGCGACTCGAGCGTGCAGAACGCCGACGGCTGGATCTGGCCGGCCATGTCGGGAGGCGTCCCGGACCAGTACGTGCCGCCGCAGACGCCGAAGGCCTGCGACGGAAAGACATTGAACAAGGACTTCAAGGACGTCGTGCCGAAGCCGCACACGTGGTACCGCTTCGCGTACGGCTATTACGTGCCTGGAAGTCGCGCACACGGTCTGCGGCCGACACTCGAGTTCTACAAGGAAGACCCGCACTACCTGCGGTTCTCCAGCTGACGGCTAGGAGGTCGCCGAGACCGGAGCCGTCTCCCGTGCCGGCGCCGGAGCACCGGCGCGTTCCTCGTCGCGCCTCTTCCGCAGCAGCACGGACAGGGAGAAGTCGAACGTCGCCGCGAGCAGGCAGATGCGCAGCGGCTCGCCGATCGCCTGCACCACGACGTCGACCGGTCCGGCCATCTCCTGCCAGAACAGGCCGGGGTCGCGGGGGCCGATGATGGCGGTGAGCACCTGCTTGAGGATGTCCACGCCGAGCGCGAGCGCGTCGTAGTAGACGCAGAACAGCAGCAACGCCGGGACGCCCGCGCCGATCATCATCCAGATCGCCTGGAACGGCGGGTAGTACCGTTCCTTGAAGCTCGGCGGCGGGAACTTCGCCAGGTACCGCCGCAGCCGGTCGGGTGCCCTGGACGTCATCCGCTCGTGCAGCACGCGGGCCCGGCCGGTGAGCACCCACCGGACCTCCTCGAGCTCGCGCCCGTACACCACGCCGGTGATACCGAGCCACGCGATGGGCAGCACGAGGCCGTCACCGAGTGCCGGCACGACCGAGCCGCGGAACCAGTCGCCGACGACGCTGCTGTCCTGGCCGGGGTGGAACGGCAGCACAGGGAACAGGCCCTTGACCGCGGAAACCGCGTCCTTGATGTTGTACCAGGCGAGCGTCCCGAAGAACCAGTCGAGGATGTTGCCGAACACCTGCTGGATGCCGTAGATGACGAAGAACGTCCAGTTCGCCTCGAACACCGCGGCGAAGATCCAGGTGACCGGATTGCCGGTGCGCTTGCTGATCGACTCGAACAGGAACCGGAGCCCGAACGCGACGACGGCGGCGACCGCGAACCAGTTGGTGAACGCGGGCAGCGACGCACCTGCCTTGCCCATGTCGATGGCGAACGACTCGTACGTCATGTCGCGGACGTCGTCCATGAACAGGTTCCACGCCGCGTACACGAGCAGGAACGGCATCAGCGCCTGCGCCACGGACCGGGAGATCTCCTTGACGGTGTGCCGGTGCGGATCCCGGACGCCGAGGGTCGGGTCGGTCTGCACCTCCTCGCGGCGTACGGCCCACACCGTCGGCAGGCCGGGCTGGATGGAGAGGAACATCAGCGCCGTCGCCGTCAGCGAGCAGAGGATCGCGACCGCGAGGATGGAGAAGCCCGCCACGGGGATGCTGCGGTTGACGTGCGAGGCCAGCTCGGACAGCCCGTCGTGCAGCCCCCGACCGACGAGGTACCACGACACCAACGGCAGCCAGAACCTTCCGAACAGGCTCAGGGTGCGCCGTGGGATGGCGAGCGGCAGGCTGGACACGTTCATCGCGCAGGCAGGATACCGGCCGACGGCGGGCGCGTGGTGCGGCAGTATGGGGGCATGACGGAACAATCGGGAAACGATCAGGACAGGCCGCCCCGCATGGTGGTCGTCGGTCCCGGTGGCATGCCGGTCGAGAGCGGCCAGGACGGGGACGACGAGCCCCAGTCCCCGGCCGAGATGATCGAGCAGCCGGCGAAGGTGATGCGGATCGGCAACATGATCCGGCAGCTGCTCGAGGAGGTGCGCGCGGCTCCGCTCGACGAGAAGAGCCGGGCACGGCTGGCCGAGATCCACAAGTCGTCCGTCAAGGAGCTCGAGGAGGGCCTGTCCCAGGAGCTGGTGGACGAGCTGGAGCGGCTGAGCCTGCCGTTCGCGGGCCAGGAGGCCCCGAGCGAGGGCGAGCTGCGGATCGCGCAGGCCCAGCTCGTCGGCTGGCTCGAGGGACTGTTCCACGGCATCCAGACGGCCCTGTTCGCGCAGCAGATGGCCGCCCGTGCCCAGCTCGAGCAGATGCGCCGCGCGCTGCCACCCGGCGTCTCGCCCCAGGACATGCCACAGCAGCCCCGCGGCACCGGCCCCTACCTGTAGCGACGCGCCGCGCTTCTACAGGCCGAACAGCTCCCGCAGGGTCCGCGCGACGCCGTCGTCGTCGTTGGCCGGGGCGCGTCCGGGCACGGCGGCCAGCACGTCCGGGTGGGCGTTGGCGACGGCGTACGGGCGGCCCGCCCACGCGAGCATCGGCAGGTCGTTGGGCATGTCGCCGAACGCGGCGACGTCCGCCGCCTGGATGCCGCGCTCGGCGCACAGCTCGGCCAGACCGCTGGCCTTGGTGACGCCGGCCGCGCTGATCTCCGCGAGCCCGGACCCGAGCCCGGAGTGCGTACACGTGACGAGCTCGCCGACCAGCTCGGTCAGCTCGGCGAGCAGGCCGTCGGCGTCGCCGCCGCGGTCCTTTACCAGGAGCTTCGCCACCGGACGGGCCACCACGTCCGCCGTGCTCGCCAGCGTCGCCGCCACCTCGGTTGCCCGGTAGCCGGGCTCGGCCGCGAAGTCCCAGCCGTACTCGACGCCGAAGAAGACGTGCGGCAGCTCGCGGCGGATCGTGCCGACGACTTCGGCGAGCAGCGGCGGCTCGAGCAGCCGTGAGCGCAGGATCTCGGCGTTCTTCAGGTCGACGATCAGCGCACCGTTCGAGCAGACGGCGACGCCGTGCGCGCCGACCCCATCCGCGAGTGCGGTCATCCAGCGCGGTGGCCGGCCGGTGACGAACACGACGTCGACACCGGCCAGCTCGATCGCGTCGAGCGTCTCGGCCGTGGCCGGGGAGACGGTGCCGTCGGATCTCAGCAGGGTCCCGTCGAGATCGGTGGCGACCAGACGCGGACGAGACGGCACGCCACCACGCTATCCGGGCGCGGCCGCGTCCCGCGGTCCGGTCAGGCGAGCAGGCGGCGGGCCAGCGCGGAGTGCGTGACCAGGGACGTGCCGACGCCGCCTGCCTTGGCGGCACGCACCGCGTCCGCCTTCTGCTCCCCGTACGCGATCGTCACCACCGAACGGGTCCGCCGCAGGTCGCCGAGCGCGACGCCGATGGTGCGGTCGCGCAGTCCCGGGTCGAGCGCACGCCCGGACCCGTCCAGCACGATGCCGCAGGTCTCCGCAACGGCGCCCTCGCGGCGCAGCGCGCGGCGTTCCCGGTCGGTCAGCGCGTCGTACACGGTCGACAGCCCGGGTCCCCACGCGCCGATCGACACCACCGCCACCGACAGCCGCGCGTAGTGCCGTAGCGCGCGGGCGATCCGCGGGTCGCGGCGCAGGGTGGTCGCGGCGTCCGCGTCCGGTACGACGAGAGGCGCGTAGAAGGTGACCGCCGAGCCGCCGGACGCCTCCGCGACCCGGCGGGTGACGTCGACGCTGCTCGCGTCCACGGCGTGCACTCCCGGGATGCCGGACTCGGACACGTCAGGACGCGACAGCGCGCCGCACAGCTGCACCGCGATGCACGGCGGCAGCGTAGTGAGCTGGCCGGTGAGCGACAGCAGCGACCTCCCCCACGCGATGCCGACGACGTCGCCGCGCTCGACGAGCTCGTCGAGGTGGCGGCCGGCCAGCCGGCTGACCTCGTTACGCAGCACCGCGGGATCGCTCTCCCCGGTGTCGGCGACGACGACGTGCTCGTAGCCGTGCCGCAGCCGCACCGCCTCGGACAGGTCCGTGTCGATCTCCGGCGGGCGGCCGATCTCGATGCGCACGAGACCCTCGTCGTGCGCGCGTTCGAGCAGCCGGGCGACCTTGAACCTGGACAGGCCGAGCTCCTCGGCGATCTGCACCTTGGACCGGCCGTCGAGGTGGAAGCGCCGGGCCACGGTCGTCAGCTGCACCAGCTCCGCCGGCCCGAGCCGGGGCGGTTCGGACGTACGCATCGTGAGCACCTCTTGACAGGCCGGTCACTGCCGAGCTGTACTCGGCTTACTCATTAGAGCACTATAGCGCTCATATGAGCGCAGGGAGGGGTCGTATGCGGGCGGCGGTCATCAACACCCCCGGCGACATCGAGGTCCGCGAGGTTCCCGACCCGACGCCCGGACCCGGCGACGTCGTCGTCAGGGTGGGTGCCTGCGGTGTCTGCGGCACCGACCTGCACATCGCGGACGGTGAGTTCCCGCCGACGCCGTACCCGATCGTTCCCGGCCACGAGTTCAGCGGCGAGATCGTCGCGGTCGCCCCGGACGTCGAGCACGTCGCGAGCGTCGGCGACCGCGTCGCCGTCGACCCGTCGCTGTTCTGCGGGCGCTGTGCCGAATGCCGACGCGGCCGCGGCAACCTGTGCGAGAACTGGGGGGCGACCGGCGACACCGTGGACGGCGCATTCGCCGAGTACGTCAGGGTTCCCGCGAACACCGTCTACCGGATGCCGGACCACCTGAGCTGGACCGAGGGCGCGCTCGTCGAGCCGGTCTCGTGCGCCGTGCACGGCGTCGAACGGTTCGGCGTCGAGGTGGGCGAGCGCTTCCTCGTCGTCGGCGCGGGCACGATGGGCCTGCTCATCCAGCAGCTGCTCGTCCGGTCCGGCGCCGAGGTCAGCGTCGTCGACCGCAACACCGCCCGCCTCCCGCTGGCCGAGAAACTCGGCGCGCACGCCACCGCCGGCTCGGTCGAGGCGCTCGACGCGCGGCCGTTCGACGCCGCGGTCGACGTCACCGGCGCACCGCCGGCGATCGAGGCGGCGTTCGGCGCGCTGCGCCGCGGCGGCCGGCTGCAGATCTTCGGTGTCGCGGCGGCGGAGGCGACGATCTCGCTCTCGCCGTTCCGCATCTACAACGACGAGATCACCGTCGTCGGCTCGATGGCCGTACTGAACAGCTACGGCAAGGCACTCGACCTCGTCGCGTCCGGCGCCGTCGACACCAGGCCGCTCGTCACGCACACGCTGCCGCTCGACCGGTTCCCGCAGGCACTGCAGAACGTACGCGACGGCGTCGGCCTCAAGGTGCACGTAGACCCGAGCCTTACCTAGCAAGGGAGTCCCGCAATGCCGCGGATCCGAACGCTCCGAACGGTCGTCGCCGCGATCGCCATGGCAGGATTGCTCGGCGGGTGCGCGGGAGCCGGCGCGATCGGCGGTGGCGCGGGCAAGACGCAGCTCACCATCGCGATCGTCGCGAACCCGCAGATGCAGGACGCCGTCTCGCTGGCACCGCAGTTCGAACGAACGCACCCGAACATCCAGCTCAAGTTCGTGACGCTGCCCGAGAACGAGGCGCGCGCGAAGGTCACCGCGTCCGTCGCAACGTCCGGCGGCGAGTACGACATCACGATGATCAGCAACTACGAGACACAGATGTGGGCGCAGAACGGATGGCTCACCGACCTGCAGCCGTACATCGACGAGACGTCCGGGTACGACCCGAACGACATCATCCCGAGCATCCACGACTCGCTCTCGTACAAGGGCGACCTGTACTCGGTGCCGTTCTACGGCGAGTCGTCGTTCCTCGTGTACCGCAAGGACCTGTTCGCGAAGGCGGGCCTCACGATGCCCGCCCACCCGACCTGGCCGCAGGTCGCCGCGCTCGCGAAGAAGCTCAACGACCCGAAGCACAACGTGTCCGGCATCTGCCTGCGCGGCCTGCCCGGATGGGGCGAGGTGCTCGCACCGCTCGACACCGTGATCAACACGTTCGGCGGTCGCTGGTTCGACCAGAACTGGCACCCCCAGCTCACCTCGCCGCAGTTCCGCAAGGCCGTGCAGTTCTACGTGAACACGGTGCGTGCGTACGGCGAGCCCGGTGCGGCGACGAGCGGCTTCTCCGAATGCGTCACGCGGTACAGCCAGGGGCAGGCCGCGATGTGGTACGACGCCACGTCGATGGTGAGCACGGTCGAGGACAAGAGCTCCAGCGTCGTCGTCGGCAAGAACGGCTACGCGCCCGCGCCCGTCGTCGACACGAAGTCGGCCGGTTGGCTCTACACCTGGTCGCTCGGGGTGCCGAAGACGTCCACGCACAAGGACGCCGCCTGGCAGTTCATCGACTGGATGACGAACAAGGAGTACATCAAGACGGTCGGCAAGCAGCTCGGCTGGGCGCGCGTGCCGCCCGGCAGCCGGCTGTCGACGTACCAGATCCCGCAGGTGAAGCAGGCGGCGAAGGCGTATGCCGGGCCGACGTTGCAGGCGCTTCGCACCGCCGACGAGCGCAAGCCGACCGTCCAGGCGGTGCCATACCAGGGCATCCAGTTCCTGCGCATCCCGGAGTTCCAGGATCTGGGCACCCGCGTCAGCCAGCAGGTCGCCGCCGCCATCGCCGGCAACATCACCGTCGACCAGGCGCTGCGGCAGTCACAGCAGTACGCCGAGACCGTCGGCGCAAGCTACCGGAAGTAGGGGGCACCATGACCGCCACCACCGCTCCCGCACATGCCGCCGCGCCACCGCGCCGCGAGGTGCGTTCGCCACGCCGTGAAGGCTGGGCGCGCCGCGGCCCGCTCATGCCCGCGCTCGTCTTCGCCATCATCGTGACGCAGCTGCCGTTCCTGTTCACGCTGTACTACTCGACCCAGTCGTGGAACCTGGTGCGTCCCGGCTCGCGGCGGTTCGTGTGGCTTCGCAACTACGCCAACGTGTTCACCGACAGCGTGTTCCGGCAGGCCGCGATCAACACGATCGTCATCACCGTGGGCTGCGTGCTCATCGCGATGCTGCTGGGCATCGTGTTCGCGCTCCTGCTCGACCGCCCGTTCCGCGGCCGCGGTGTCGTGCGGACTCTGCTCATCACGCCGTTCCTCGTGATGCCGGTGGCGGCTGCGTTGCTGTGGAAGACGACGATCCTCGACCCGGTGTTCGGCATCGTCAACTTCGTGTTGCGGCCGTTCGGCGTCGGGCAGGTCGCCTGGGTGGCGGAGCACCCGCTCGGCTCGGTGATCGCGCAGCTCGTGTGGCAGTGGACGCCGTTCATGATGCTGCTGATCCTGGCCGGGCTGCAGAGCCAGTCGGGCGAGGTGCTGGAGGCCGCGCAGGTCGACGGCGCGACGCGCTGGCAGACGTTCTGGTCGATCACGGTGCCGCACCTGCGCCGCTACATCGAGCTGGGCGTGCTGCTCGGCGCGATCTACGTGGTCAACACGTTCGACGCGATCTACATGATGACGCAGGGCGGCCCGGGTACGGCGAGCACGAACCTGCCGTTCTACCTGTACCAGCGCGCGTTCCTCGGCTTCGACGTCGGCCAGGCGGCCGCTCTCGGCGTCGTGGTCGTCGTCGGCACGATCATCGTCGCCACGTTCGCGCTGCGACTCATCTTCCGTACCTTCACGATGGAGCCGAACCCATGAGTACCGTCTCCGCAGCAGTGGGCCGTGGCAACCGCGGACGGCGGTCCGTCCTCACGGCCGTCACGTGGATCGTCGGCATCGGCTTCTTCTTTCCCGTGCTGTGGATGGCGATCACCGGGTTCAAGCAGGAGGCGGACGCCTACACCGACCCGCCGAGGCTGTTCTTCAAGCCGACGCTCACGCAGTTCGCGACCGTCTTCGACCGCGGTGTTGGCCCGTACCTCGCCAACTCCGCGTTCGCGACGGTCGTGTCGACGCTGCTCGTGGTCCTGCTCGCGACCCCGGCGGCGTACGCCCTGTCGATGCGTCCGGTGAAGAAGACCCAGGACGTGCTGTTCTTCTTCATCTCCACCAAGATGCTGCCGGTGGCGGCCGTGATCGTGCCGCTGTACGTCGCCGCCAAGACGCTGTCGATGCTCGACAACGTCTGGACGCTGATCGTCCTCTACACGGCGATGAACCTGCCGATCGCGGTATGGATGATGCGGTCGTTCTTCCAGGAAGTGCCGGGTGCGATCGTCGAGGCGGCGCAGGTGGACGGCGCGAGCCTGCCGCGGACGCTGTGGCAGGTGATCCTGCCCATCATCGCGCCCGGCCTCGCGGCGACGGCGCTGATCTGCGTGATCTTCTCGTGGAACGAGTTCTTCTTCGCGGTCAACCTCACCGCGGCACGCGCTGCGACGGTGCCGGTGTTCCTCGTCGGGTTCATCACGAGCGAGGGCCAGTACTGGGCGCAGCTGTCCGCCGCGGCGACGCTGGCGTCGCTGCCGGTGATCGTGGCCGGCTGGATCGCGCAGAAGCAGCTCGTCCGCGGCCTGTCGATGGGCGCGGTCAAGTAACGGGCTTCAGGACGTCGCGGTTGCCGAGGTACGGGCGTAGCTCCTGCGGCACGTACACCGAACCGTCCGGGCGCTGGTGGTTCTCCAGCAGGGCAACGATCCACCGCGTGGTGGCGAGCGTGCCGTTGAGCGTCGCGACGTAGCGCGGCCTGCCGTCCTCGCCGCGGTACCGGATGTTGAGCCGCCGGCTCTGGAACTCGGTGCAGTTCGAGGTCGACGTCACCTCGCGGTACCGGCCCTGTGACGGCACCCACGCCTCGCAGTCGTACTTGCGGGCCGCGGACGAGCCGAGGTCGCCCGCGGCGACGTCGATGACGCGGTAGGGCAGCTCGGCCTTCGCGAGCATCTCCTTCTCGAACGCCAGCAGCCGCAGGTGCTCGTCGTGCGCGTCCTCGGGACGGCAGTATACGAACATCTCCACCTTGTCGAACTGGTGCACGCGGATGATGCCGCGGGTGTCCTTGCCGTACGAGCCCGCCTCCGGGCGGAAGCACGTCGACCAGCCCGCGTACCGGCGCGGGAAGGTGTCGGCGTCGAGGATCTCGTCCATGTGGTAGCCGGCGAGCGGCACCTCGGACGTGCCGACGAGGTAGAGGTCCTTGTCCGGCAGCCGGTAGACCTCGTCGGCGTGCGCGCCGAGGAAACCGGTGCCCTGCATGACCTCCGGCTTGACGAGCACCGGCGGGATCATCGGCGTGAAGCCGTTGTCGACCGCGGTGCGGAGGGCGAGGAACAGCAGCGCCTGCTGCAGCTCGGCGCCGACACCCCTCAGGAAGTAGAACCGCGCACCGGACACCTTCGCGCCGCGCTCCACGTCGATCGCGCCGATCGTCTCGCCGAGCGCCAGGTGGTCGCGCGGCTCGTAGTCGAACGCCGTGCGCTCGCCGACCTCCTCGAGGACGACGTAGTTCTCCTCGCCGCCGGCGGGGGCGCCGTCCTCGACGACGTTGGAGAGGTCGAGCATGGTCGCGCTCTCCTGCGCCTGCGCCTCGGACCGGTCGGCGTCGGCCTGCTTCACCTGCGCGGCGAGGTCCTTCGCCTTGGCCAGCAACGCGTCCCGCTCGTCGCCCTGGACCCGGGAGACCTGCTTGCTCGTCGCCTTCTGCTCGGCCCGGAGCGAGTCGTACCGGGCGATGGCGGACCGGCGGCGTTCGTCGGCGGCGAGCCACGCGTCGACGAGGCCCTCGTCCTCGCCACGGGCTCGCTGCGACGCGCGCACCGTGTCGGGCTGGTCGCGTAGCAGTCTCGGGTCGATCACCCGTCGAGCGTACCCGCGCGTCCTCTGTGTGCGGCCACCGGTTTACGGCAACAGGCGGTCAGTCCAGCCGACCCTCGCGGATGCGGTCCAGCCAGGCCGCGGCGTCACGGAACTCGGCGTCGGACGTGCCATGACGGACGACCGAGCGGACGCCGTCCTCGCGCGGGTAGCTGCCGAGGAACCGGACGTCGGCGCAGACCCGGCGAAGCGCGGACAGGGCCTCGCCCACGCGGCGGTCGAGGACGTGTCCCTCGCAGTCGATGGAGAAGCAGTACCGGCCGTGGCCGTTGCCCGTCGGGCGGGAGTCGATCCGGCTCAGGTTGACGCCGCGGACGGAGAACTCGGTGAGGATCTCCAGCAGCGCGCCGGGATGGTCGTCGCGGATGAACGCGACCAGCGAGGTGCGGTCGGCGCCCGTCTGGGACGGCGCCGCGGACGGGCGGCTCACCAGGACGAACCTGGTGACGGCGTCCTTGCGGTCGCCGATGTTCTCGGCGAGCACGTCGAGGCCGTAGTGCTCGACGGCGAGGGGCGACGCGACGGCGGCGTCGAACTGGTCGGTGCGCGCGACCTCCTCGGCCGCGGCGGCCGTGGACGCGGCGGGGATGTACTGCGCCTGCGGGAGGTTGTCGGCGAGCCACCCGCGGCACTGGGCGGCGGCGTGCGGGTGGGTGGCGAGCCGGCGTACCCGCGGCATGGACATGCCGGTGCGCGCGGCGAGCAGGAACCTGATCGGCAGCAGCACCTCGCGGGTGATGACCAGGGGCTCGCCCGTGGCCAGCTCGTCCAGGGTCGCGGGGACGGCGCCCTCGACGGAGCTCTCGATCGGCACCATGGCCGCGGTCGCGTCGCCGCGGCG
>JAFMQP010000212.1 GCA_017354575.1 Acidothermales bacterium
GGCATGAGCGAGACACCGACCGCGACGAGGACGGGGTCGCAGGCCGAGCGTGACGCCGAGCGCGGCAAGCGCAAGGTCCGCGAGGGCCTCGTCGTCAGCGACAAGATGGACAAGACCGTCGTCGTGGCCGTCGACGAGAACGTGACGCACGCGTTGTACGGCAAGGTCATGCGGCGCAGCAAGAGGTTCAAGGCGCACGACGAGCACAACGAGTGCGGCGTGGGCGACCGGGTCGAGCTGATGGAGACCCGGCCGTTGTCCGCGACCAAGCGCTGGCGGGTCGTCCGCATCGTCGAGAAGGCCAAGTAAGCGGCAGGCAGCGCCGTTTCGAAACGGGAGTGAGACGTGATCCAGCAGGAGTCGCGGCTGAAGGTCGCCGACAACACGGGTGCGAAGGAGATCCTCTGCATCCGTGTGCTCGGTGGCTCCGCCCGCCGGTACGCCGGCATCGGCGACATCATCGTGGCGACGGTGAAGGACGCCCTGCCGGGTGCGCCGGTGAAGAAGGGCGAGGTGGTCAAGGCCGTCATCGTCCGCACGAGCAAGGAGCGGCGGCGGACCGACGGCTCCTACATCCGCTTCGACGAGAACGCGGCCGTGCTCATCAGGGACGGCCGCGACCCGCGGGGCACCCGGATCTTCGGTCCGGTCGGCAGGGAGCTGCGGGAGAAGGGCTTCATGCGCATCATCTCGTTGGCTCCGGAGGTGATCTGAGATGCGAGTCAAGAAGGGCGACACCGTCGTCGTGATCGCGGGCAAGGACAAGGGCGTACGCGGCAAGGTGCTCGCGGCGTACCCCGACCGTGACCGTGTGCTGGTCGAGGGCGTGAACCGGATCAAGAAGCACACCAAGATCCAGAGCACGCAGCGCGGCGGCAGGACGGGCGGGATCGTGACGCAGGAGGCGTCCATCCACGTGAGCAACGTGATGGTCGTCGACGACGAGGGCCCGACGCGCGTCGGCTACCGCAAGGAGGAAGTCGAGCTTGCCTCCGGCAAGGTGAGACAGCGCAGCGTCCGGGTGTCGCGGCGCACCGGGAAGGACCTGTGATGGCGACCGCTACGAGCGAGCTGCCGCGGCTGCGGCAGCGGTACCAGGACGAGATCGCGCCCGAGCTCACCAGGCAGTTCGGTTACGCGAACGTCATGCAGGTGCCGACCGTCACGAAGGTCGTCGTGAACATGGGCGTCGGCGAGGCGGCCAGGGACGCGAAGATCATCGAGGGCGCCGTCCGCGACCTCACCGCGATCACCGGCCAGAAGCCGGCCGTGGCGCGCGCGAAGAAGTCCATCGCGCAGTTCAAGCTGCGTGACGGCATGCCGATCGGGGCGTTCACGACGATCCGCGGCGCGCGGATGTGGGAGTTCCTCGACCGGCTGCTGTCCGTCGCGCTCCCGCGGATCCGCGACTTCCGCGGCCTCTCGCCGCGGCAGTTCGACGGCAACGGCAACTACACGTTCGGGCTCAACGAGCAGCTGATGTTCTACGAAGTGAACCCGGACAGCATCGACCGCACGCGCGGCATGGACGTCACGGTCGTGACGACCGCGAAGACCGACGACGAGGGCCGTGCGCTGCTGCGCGCGCTGGGTTTCCCGTTCAGGGAGAGTTGAGATGGCGAAGAAGGCACTGATCCACAAGGCGAAGCAGAAGCCGAAGTTCGCGGTACGCGCGTACACGCGGTGCAGCCGGTGCGGGCGTCCGCACTCGGTGTACCGCAAGTTCGGCCTCTGCCGCATCTGCCTGCGGGAGATGGCGCACCGGGGCGAGCTGCCCGGCGTCGCCAAGGCCAGCTGGTAAGCGAAGACGAGCAACCGATCCGACGACTACGCCGCAGGTCCTGGACGAACGTCAGGGAAACCGCGGTGAGGAAGGCCACCGGCCATGATGACCGACCCGATCGCGGACATGCTGTCCCGTCTGCGCAACGCCAACACGGCGCACCACGACAACACGTCGATGCCGTACTCGAAGATCAAGGCGAACGTCGCCGAGCTGCTCCAGCGTGAGGGCTACATCGCCGGCTGGAGCGTCGCGGAGAACGACGGCGTCGGCAGCACGCTCAACCTCGACCTCAAGTACGGGCCGAACCGGGAGCGCTCGATCGCCGGCATGCGGCGGGTGAGCAAGCCAGGGCTGCGGGTGTACTGCAAGTCCACCTCGCTGCCGAAGGTACTGGGCGGGCTCGGCATCGCGATCATCTCGACGTCGTCCGGGTTGATGACCGACAAGCAGGCCGCGAAGCGGCGCGTGGGCGGGGAAGTCCTCGCCTACGTCTGGTAAGGCAAAGGGAGTAGGCACATGTCGCGTATCGGACGGTTGCCGATCCCGGTGCCGACCGGGGTCGACGTCAGCATCGACGGCAGCAGCGTCACGGTGAAGGGCCCGAAGGGTGAGCTCTCCCAGGTCGTTGCGGCGCCGATCACGGTCACCCAGGACGACGGGCACGTCAAGGTCGCGCGTCCCGACGACGAGCGGGAGAACCGGTCGCTGCACGGTCTCACCAGGACGCTCATCGCCAACATGGTCTCCGGCGTCACCGACGGCTTCAGCAAGCGGCTGGAGATCGTCGGCACCGGTTACCGCGTCCAGGCGAAGGGCGGCAACCTCGAGTTCGCCCTCGGCTTCAGCCACCCGGTGGTGGTGACGCCGCCGGACGGGATCGCGTTCGCGGTCGAGTCGCCGACCCGGTTCTCGGTGTCCGGCATCGACAAGCAGAAGGTCGGCGAGGTCGCCGCGAACATCCGCAAGATCCGGCCGCCCGAGCCGTACAAGGGCAAGGGCGTGCGGTACGAAGGCGAACGTGTCCGGCGCAAGTCCGGAAAGAAGGCGAAGTAGGCCATGGCGGGTATCAAGAGGGCATCGGGACGGCGCGCAGCGCGGCTGCGCCGGCACCTGCGGGTGCGCAAGCGCGTCCGCGGCACCGGCCAGCGTCCGCGCCTGGTGGTGAGCCGCTCGGCGCGGCACATCGTCGCGCAGGTCGTCGACGACACCGTCGGACGCACGCTCGTCTCGGCCTCGACGATGGAAGGCGATCTCCGTTCCGCCGACGGCGACAAGAAGACCAAGGCCCGCCGGGTCGGCGCGCTGGTCGCCGAGCGGGCGAAGGCACAGGGCGTGGAGGCGGTCGTGTTCGACCGCGGCGGCTACAAGTACCACGGCCGCATCGCCGAGCTGGCCGACGGCGCGCGAGAGGGTGGCCTGCAGCTATGAGCCTCATGAGCACGAAGAAGAGCAACCAAAGAGGAGTTCGCTGATGCCTGGTGGTTCGCAGCGTCGCGGTGGAGAGCGGCGCGAGCGGCGCGACCGCAGGGACGGCGGCGCGTCCGACAAGGGCGCGTACCTGGAGAAGGTCGTCAAAATCAACCGGGTCGCCAAGGTCGTCCAGGGCGGCCGGCGGTTCAGCTTCACGGCGCTCGTCATCGTCGGTGACGGCAACGGTCAGGTCGGCGTCGGCTACGGCAAGGCCAAGGAGGTGCCGTCCGCGATCGCGAAGGGCGTCGAGGAGGCGAAGAAGAGCTTCTTCCGCGTGCCGCGCATCCAGGGCACCATCCCGCACCCGGTCATGGGCGAGGACGCCGCCGGCGTCGTCATGCTGAAGCCGGCGAGCCCCGGTACCGGCGTCATCGCCGGCGGCCCGGTGCGCGCCGTGCTCGAGTGCGCGGGGGTCCACGACGTGCTGACGAAGTCGCTCGGGTCGTCCAACCCGATCAACATCGTGCACGCGACGGTCGCGGCCCTGCGCGCCCTGACCAACCCGGAGGACATCGCGAAGCGCCGCGGCCTCGCCGTCGAGGACGTCGCGCCCGCGGCGATGCTGCGCGCGAAGGCCGCCGAGGGAGCATCGGCATGACCCAGCTGAAGATCACCCAGGTCCGGTCGGAGATCGGCGGCAAGCAGAACCAGCGCGACACGCTGCGCACCCTGGGGCTGAAGCGCCGCGGCCACTCCGTCGTCCGTGACGACCGTCCCGAGGTACGAGGCATGATCGCGACGGTGACGCACCTGGTCACCGTCGAGGAGGTAACCGAATGACGCTCAAGGTCCATCACCTGCGTCCCGCTCCCGGTTCGAAGACCAAGCGCACCCGCGTGGGCCGCGGCGAGGCCTCGAAGGGCAAGACCGCCGGACGCGGCACCAAGGGCACCAAGGCCCGCGGTCAGGTGTCGGCGCGCTTCGAGGGCGGCCAGATGCCGCTGCACATGCGGATCCCGAAGGTGCGCGGCTTCAACAACCCGAACAAGGTCGCGTACCAGGTGGTCAACGTCGCCAAGCTGGCCGAGCTGTACCCGGACGGCGGCGAGGTCACCGTCGCCGGCCTGGTGGAACGTGGCGCCGTCCGCAAGGGGCGTCCGGTGAAGGTGCTCGGCCAGGGCGAGATCGGTGTCGCGGTGCAGGTCGCCGTCGACGCGGTGTCCAAGGCGGCCGAGGACAAGATCACCGCGGCTGGCGGGAGCGTCTCGGCGTCCTGATCCGTTCAGGGGAGAGGTCACGTTCCGGGCTGACACCTGCCCGTCCGCGTAGCCACTGTTAGCATCCCCATGCGGTCCGGTCCCGCGGGGCGGACCGCCGGTGACCGTATCCGACTCGGACGATCGGCGCGGATTCCGCGCCGAGCAGGAGGAATCGTGCAGCTCTCGGCGTTCACCCGGGCGTTCCGCACCCCGGACCTGCGCAAGAAGCTGCTGTTCGTCCTGTTCATCATCGTGGTGTTCAGGATCGGCTCGATCATCCCGACGCCCGGTGTCTCGTACAAGGCGATCACGCACTGCGCGAACCTGGCGACGACGAGCGGCGGGGCGAACGGCAACGTCTACGGCCTGCTGAACCTGTTCAGCGGCGGCGCGCTGCTGCGACTCTCGGTGTTCGCGCTCGGCATCATGCCCTACATCACGGCGAGCATCATCATCCAGCTGCTCACCGTCGTGATCCCGCGGTTCGAGGAGCTCAAGAAGGAAGGCGCGGGCGGCACCACCAAGCTCACGCAGTACACCCGCTATCTCACCATCGCGCTCGGTATCCTCGAGGCCACCGGGTACATCGCGATGGCGCGGTTCGGCCAGCTGTTCCCGAGCTCGTCACCTGGCTGCACGGGCGACGACATCATCCCCAACCAGAGCATCTTCACCATCGTGGTGATGGTCTTCACGATGACCGCGGGCGTCTCCGTGATCATGTGGCTGGGCGAGCTGATCACCGACCGCGGCATCGGCAACGGCATGTCGATCCTGATCTTCTGCCAGATCATCGCCGTGGTGCCCTCGCAGCTCGGCGCGATCTACTCGCAGAGCAAGTTCAAGTTCGCCATCGTGATGATCATCGGCGTCGCGATCATCGCGGCCGTCGTGTTCGTCGAGCAGGCGCAGCGGCGCATTCCGCTGCAGTACGCGAAGCGGATGATCGGCCGCAAGATGTACGGCGGCAGCTCGACGTACGTGCCGCTGAAGGTCAACCAGGCCGGCGTCATCCCCGTGATCTTCGCGTCCTCGCTGCTGTACCTGCCGCAGCTGGCGTCGCTGATCTGGCAGAGCAACCAGGGGTTCGTGTCGTTCGTGAACCGCTACCTGGTCAAGGGCGACCACCCTCTGTACATGGGGATCTACTTCGTGTTGATCCTGTTCTTCACGTTCTTCTACGTGAGCATCACGTTCAACCCCGTCGAGGTCGCCGACAACATGAAGAAGGCCGGCGGGTTCATCCCCGGCATCCGGCCCGGCCGGCCGACGGCCGAGTACCTCGACTTCGTGCTAACCCGGATCACCACACCGGGGTCGCTGTACCTGGGCGTCATCTCGCTGATCCCGTTGATCGCGATCGGGGCGTTCCAGGCGACGCAGCAGTTCCCGTTCGGCGGCACCAGCATCCTGATCATGGTCGGGGTCGGCCTCGACACGGTGAAGCAGATCGAGAGCCAGCTGCAGCAGCGCAACTACGCAGGATTCCTCCGGTAGGTCGCGTCCATGCGTATCGTGCTGGTCGGTCCTCCGGGTGCTGGCAAGGGGACGCAGGCGCAGTTCATCACGTCGAACCTGGCCATCGCGAACATCTCGACGGGCGACCTGTTCCGCGCCAACGTCAGCCAGGGCACGCCGCTCGGCATCGAGGCGAAGAAGTACATGGACTCCGGCGACCTCGTGCCCGACGAGGTGACCATCAAGATGGTCAGGGAGCGGCTCGCCGAGGACGACGCCCGCGACGGCTTCCTGCTCGACGGCTTCCCGCGCAACGTCCCCCAGGCCGAGGTGCTCGGCGCGATGCTGGACGAGCTCGGCACCAGGCTGCACGCCGTGCTCGAGCTGGTCGTCGACGACGACGAGGTGGTGCGCCGGCTGGCGGGGCGGCGTACCTGCCGCACCTGCGGCACCGTCTGGCACGTCGACTTCGACCCCCCGACCCGTGACGGTGTCTGCGACCGTTGCGGCGGCGAGCTGTTCCAGCGCGACGACGACCGCGAGGAGACGGTGCGGCACCGGCTCGAGGTCTACAACGACCAGACCGCCCCGCTCATCGCGTACTACGCCGACCTCGGCCTGCTGATCGGCATCGACGCCACCGGCCCCGTGGAAGACGTCACCGAGCGCGCGATCGCCGCTCTCCGCCCGCTCAACCACGACTGGTCCTGACCCGGATGCGGCGGCCGGAACGTGACTGATGTCAGCTCCGGGTGGCTTCCCGGCGTGGGACTATGGAGACATGGTGGAGCTGAAGACGGAGGCGGAGATCGCGCGGATGCGCGTGGCCGGCCTCGTCGTCGGACGCACGCTGCGCAGCCTGCGCGCCGCCGTCGCGCCCGGCGTCACGACCGCCGAGCTCGACGAGCTCGCGGAGGAGGCGATCAGGGCCGCCGGCGCCAAGCCGAGCTTCCTCGGCTACCAGGGCTTCCCCGCCACCATCTGCACGTCCGTGAACGACGAGGTCGTGCACGGCATCCCGAGCCGCAAG
>JAFMQP010000213.1 GCA_017354575.1 Acidothermales bacterium
CCCTGGGCGAGCGCCCCTCGGCGAGCGCACGGACGAACGCCGCGCCGGCGGGGTAGTCCCGCCACGTCCCCGCGTCGGGCGCGGGCACCGGCTCCGCCGCAGCTGGCGACGGGGCCTCGCGCTCGACCTTCGCGTGCCGGGGCGGTACGGCCAGCCGGACGACGTCGGCGAGGCTGCCGGCGTACCGGTCCGCGACGGCTCGCGCGAGCCGGGCGATCTCCGGGGCGAGCACGGGCTCCGCGGACACCACCCGGTCGAGGTAGGCGAGCCGGCCGGAGTGCTCGCTCTCGTCGACCCGGTCGAGGACGTACCCGTCGACGAGACTGCCCGCGAACCGCACCCGCACGCGGCAGCCGGGCACGCAGACGTCGTCGTCGCGCTGCGGGACGAGGTAGTCGAACGGGCGGTCCAGGTGCGGCAGCGAGACGTCCACGGCGACCCGCGCGACCGGGCGCTCGGCCGCGGGCTGCACCGCCGGCTTCGCACGGGTCCGGCCGGACCGCTGCCGCTCCAGCGTCAGCTGCTCGCCGTCGGGGCCGTCCTGTTCGCTCACGCCCCCGTTCTACCGGACGCGAAGGCGGTGTGCCGGTTGTCCACAGCCGAACGGGTCAGGCGCCGACGAACGAGCGGAGCTGGTCGACGCGGTCGGTGCGCTCCCAGCTCAGGTCCACGTCGGTGCGGCCGAAGTGGCCGTACGCCGCGGTCTGCCGGTACACCGGCTGCAGCAGCTCGAGGTCGCGGATGATCGCGCCCGGACGCAGGTCGAACACCTCGCCGACGGCCTTCTCGATCTGGTCGACGGGGACCTGCTCGGTGCCGAAGGTCTCCACGAACAGGCCCACCGGCTGCGCCTTGCCGATGGCGTACGCCACCTGCACCTCGCAGCGCTCGGCGAAGCCGGCGGCGACGATGTTCTTCGCCACCCAGCGCATCGCGTACGCCGCCGAGCGGTCGACCTTGGACGGGTCCTTGCCGGAGAACGCCCCGCCGCCGTGCCTGGCCATGCCGCCGTAGGTGTCGACGATGATCTTGCGGCCGGTCAGCCCCGCGTCGCCCATCGGGCCGCCGACCTCGAACCGGCCGGTCGGGTTCACGTACAGCCGGTAGCCGTGCGAGTCGAGCTCGAACGCCTCGAGCACCGGTTCGACCACGTGCCGGCGGACGTCCGGCGTGAGCAGGCTGTCGAGGTCGATGTCGGCGGCGTGCTGCGACGACACGACGACGGCGTCCAGCCGCACCGGCTTGTTGCCCTCGTACTCGACGGTCACCTGGGTCTTTCCGTCGGGGCGCAGGTAGGGCACCAGCCCGTCCTTGCGCACCTGCGACAGCCGCCGGGACAGCTCGTGCGCGAGCGCGATCGGCAGCGGCATCAGCTGCTCCGTCTCGGTGCAGGCGTAGCCGAACATCATGCCCTGGTCGCCGGCGCCCTGCAGGTCGAACGGGTCGACCGAGCCCTCGGCGCGGCCCTCGTAGGCCTTCGTGACGCCCTGCGCGATGTCCGGCGACTGCGAGCCGATGGACACCGACACCCCGCAGGACGCGCCGTCGAAGCCCTTGATGGACGAGTCGTAACCGATGCCAAGGACGGTGTCGCGCACCAGTTGCGGGATCTCGACGTACGCCTTGGTCGTGACCTCCCCCGCGACGTGCACCTGGCCCGTCGTGATGAGCGTCTCGACGGCCACCCGGCTCGCCGGATCCTGCGCGATCAGGGCGTCGAGGACTGCGTCACTGATCTGGTCGGCGATCTTGTCCGGATGTCCCTCGGTAACGGACTCCGAGGTGAAGAGGCGGCTGGACACGACTGTTTCCTCCAAGGATCGGCATCGGTCCAGCCAGAGTTTACCGGCGTCCCGGGGCGGCGCTCGCGAACGCCCTTCCTCAGCCGGGCCGCAACCGCTCGGTCACGAGGTCGAGCACCCGGTCGGCCAGGATTCCCTTGCTCGACTCGGGCAGCCGCGTCTCCGAGCCGTCCGCGCCGAGGACGACGGCCTGGTTGTGCTCGACCTCGAACCCCTTGCCGTCGCCCACCTCGTTCACGACGAGCAGGTCGCAGCCCTTCGCGGCGAGCTTCGCCCGGCCCCGCTCGAGCACGTCGTCGGTCTCGGCCGCGAACCCGACGACCACCTGGCCGGGACGCGGCCGCCGGGCGCCGAGGCCGGCGAGGATGTCCGGCGTCTTGCGCAGCCGCAGCGGTTCCGGGTCCGCGGCGGTCTTCTTGATCTTCGTGGTGGACGGCGTCACGGGGCCGAAGTCGGCGGGGGCGGCGGCCATCACGACGACGTCGACGCCCGCCGCGTGCTGGGCGACCGCGTCGGCCAGTTGCTCGGTGGTCTCGACGCGGACGACGTCCACGCCTGCCGGGTCGCCGAGCGCGCTGTTCGCGGCGACGAGCACGACGTCGGCGCCGCGGACGAGGGCGGCCCGGGCGAACGCGTAGCCCTGGCGGCCGCTGGACCGGTTGCCGAGGAAGCGCACCGGGTCGAGCGGCTCGCGGGTGCCGCCGGCGGTGACGAGCACCTTCCGCCCGCGCAGGTCGGCGGCGCCGCCTGCCCGCGCGTGGACGAGCGCGGCGAGCGCCGTGTGGAAGATCTCGTCCGGCTCGGGCAGCCGGCCGGGCCCGGAGTCGGCGCCGGTCAGCCGGCCGGTCGCGGGCTCGATGACCAGCGCACCGCGGTCACGCAGCGCGCGGACGTTCGCCTGCGTCGCGGCGTGCAGCCACATCTCGGTGTGCATCGCCGGCGCGTACACGACGGGACATCGCGCCGTGAGCAGCGTGTTGGTGAGCAGGTCGTCGGCGAGCCCGTGCGCCGCCCGCGCGAGCGTGTTGGCGGTGGCGGGCGCGACCACGACGAGGTCGGCCTCGCGGCCGAACCGGACGTGCGGGACCTCGTGCGCGTCCTGCCAGACGTCCGTCGCCACGGGATGGCCGGACAGCGCGGCCCAGGTGGGTTCGCCGACGAAGCGCAGCGCGCTCTCGGTGGGGACGACCCGGACGTCGTGTCCGCTCTCGGTGAACAGCCGGACGAGCGCGCACGCCTTGTACGCCGCGATGCCGCCGGCGACGCCGACGAGGACGAGCGGCCGCTCGGTGCTCACACCCGGCTCTCCAATGACTCCGCCGCCCCCGGAACCCCCCGGCTACCGGGCGAGTGCCGGGTCGGTGGGGTCGTTCGGGTCCGGGGTCTCGACGGTCTCGGTGTCGAGCAGCCCGGCGTGGATCTCGCGCAACGCGATCGACAGCGGCTTCTCCTGCACGTGGGTCTCCACGAGCGGGCCGACGTACTCGAGCAGGCCCTCGCCGAGCTGCGAGTAGTACGCGTTGATCTGCCGTGCGCGCTTGGCCGCGTAGATGACCAGCTGGTAGCGGCTCGGGGTGGCCTTCAGCAGGTCGTCGATGGGTGGGTTGGTGATGCCTTCGGCCACCGGCTGGGTAGCGGGCAAGGCGGTCCTTCCGGTCGTGACGTCGCCGGCCCGCACGCTCAGCAGGGCGCTCCGTCGGGAGCGGGGCCGGTAGGGATTCTTAGCAAGGCTACCAGGCGGTCGCAGACGTCATCGATCGTCGTGTTGACGAGGGTGACGTCGAACTCCGCCTCGGCCGCGAGCTCGACTCGCGCCTGGGCGAGCCGCCGCTCGACCACCTCCGGCGGTTCCGTGCCGCGGCCGACGAGCCGCTGGACCAGCTCGTCCCAGGACGGCGGGGCGAGGAACACCAGCTGCGAACCGGGCAGCGACGCGCGCACCTGGCGGGCGCCCTGCAGGTCGATGACGAGCAGCGTCGGGTCGCCGGCGGCGAGATGCTCGAGCACCGGCCCACGCGGGGTGCCGTACCGGTTGCCGGCGAACTCGGCGTACTCCAGCAGGTCGCCGGCCGCGGTCATCGCGTCGAACGTCGCGTCGTCGACGAAGTGGTAGTCGACGCCGTCGGTCTCCCCCGGACGCCGTGGCCGGGTCGTCGCCGACACCGAGAGCCAGACCTCCGGGTGGCGCTGCCGCAGCCGGGCCACGACCGTGGTCTTGCCGACTCCGGACGGGCCGGAGAGGACCAGCAGGCGTCGGTCAGTTCGCACCGAACTCGCGTTCGAGCGCCGCGATCTGGTTGGCGCCGAGACCGCGGACCCGCCGGGACTCGGCGATGCCGAGCTTCTCCATGAGCTGCCGGGCGCGCACCTTGCCGACACCGGGCATCGCCTCGAGCAGGGCGACGACCTTCATCTTGCCGACGACCTCGTTGCGCTGGCCCTCCTTGATGACCTCGGCGAGAGACGCACCGGAGTGCTTGAGCCGGTTCTTCACCTCGGCTCGTTCCCGCCGGGCCGCGGCGGCCTTCTCCAGCGCAGCGGCACGTTGTTCGGGGGTGAGGGAAGGAAGCGGCACGCGCAGTCACCTCGGTCTCGCTCGGTCGGTCCGCACTGACATCGTTCGCCGCGCCCGGACCGTTTCGGCGCCCGGTGGGGTGAACCCTTCGGAACCTAGCGAGTCGGACGGGGTGAAGGCAACGCGGGGTACGGGTTGGGCCGGGCCCGTGTCCCCGCTGTGATCAGGAAGGACACTCGCACGCACGTCGCCTGCCCCGCGTGAAGGCACCGCGAGCCTGGTTCACCCGGCTCGGGTCGCGGGCCGGCGGACCGACGGCGAAGCGTCCGCTGTCGCTCGCTCACCCCGTGACGGTTCGCCGCCGCAGCGCGCGGGCGAGCGTCGCGGCAGCCGCGCCCGGGTCGGCCGCGCCGGTGATGGGCCGGCCGACGACGAGCAGGTCGGCGCCGTCGGCCAGGGCCTGTTCCGGCGTCGCCACCCGCGCCTGATCGTGCACGCCAGAGCCCGGCGGCCGCACGCCGGGCGTGATCAGCGTGATGTCCTCGCCCACCTCCGCGCGGACGGCGGCCACCTCGCGCGGGGAGCAGACGATCGCGCGGGCGCCCGCCGCGACGGAGTACGCCGACAGCCGGCGGACCGTGTCGAGCGCGGGACCGGCGAGGCCCACCGCGGCGAGCTCGTCGTCGGCGAGCGAGGTGAGCACGGTGACACCCGCGACCTTGGTGTCGGGCAGCGCCTCGACCGCCGCGCGGATCATCGCCGCCCCGCCGGTGGCGTGCACGGTGAGGTACGTCGGGTGCAGCGACGCCACCGCGCGCGCCGCGGCCGCCACGGTGGCCGGGATGTCGTGCAGCTTCAGGTCGAGGAACACGTCCACGCCGCTGCCGCCGCGGACGCTCGCGACCACCGACGGCCCGTACCGCATGTACAGCGCGAGGCCGATCTTCAGCGTGCTGACCTGCGGCGTGACCGCGTTGGCCCAGCGTGCCGCCGTCTGCAGGTCGTCGGTGTCGAGCGCGACCGCGATCGGTGCGGGGTTCATCAGAGGCCTTCCGGGTCGTTACGGACGATGGGCACGGCCGACGGCGTCGGCCAACGAGGCGAAGCCGCGCTCGGCGAGCGCGGCGGTGAGCTCGGCGAGGACGCGCGGGCACGCCATGGGGTCGCCGAAGACCGCGGTGCCGACCGACACCGCGTTCGCGCCCGCGAGCACGAGCTCGAGCGCGTCCAGGCCACTGCGCACGCCGCCCATGCCGAGGATCGGCACGTCCGGCAACGCCGCCCGCACCTGCCAGATGCAGCGCACCGCGACCGGGCGGATCGCCGGGCCGGACAGTCCGCCGGTGACGCCGGCGAGCACCGGGCGCAGCGTGTCGGTGTCGATCGCCATGCCGAGCAGCGTGTTGACCATCGACAGCCCGTCGGCTCCGGCGTCGACGCACGACCGGGCGATCGCGACGATGTCAGTGACGTCGGGCGACAGCTTCGCCAGCACCGGCACGCCCGCGGCCACGGTGCCGCGGACGGCGGCGACGACGTCCGCCGCGGCACCCGCGTCGCACGCGAACACCTGTCCCCTGCTCTCCACGTTGGGGCAGGAGATGTTCACCTCGACGGCCACCACGCCCGGCGCGTCGCGCAGGGCGTGGGCGACCTTGGCGTACTCGTCGACCGAGCCGCCCGCGATCGACACCACGACGCGGGCGCCCTGGTCGGCCAGCCACGGCAGGTCGGTGGCGACGAACGCGTCGACGCCGGAACCCTGCAGCCCGATGGAGTTCAGCATGCCCGCCGGCGTCTCGGCCATCCGCGGCGTCGGCCGGCCGGCGCGCGGGTTCGCCATGATCGACTTGGTCACCACGCCGCCGAGCGCGGCGAGGTCGACGTACGGCGCCAGCTCGCGGCCGTACCCCGCACATCCGGACGCCGTGAGGATCGGGTTGGGCAGCTCCAGCGATCCCAGCCGGGTGCGCATGTCGACCATCAGTGCACCCCCGCTCCCCAGGTGTCCGCCGGCACCGTGCCGACGTCCGCCCAGCGCACGAGGGTGCCGTCGAAGACCGGGCCGTCGGTGCAGGACCGCGTCATCCGGGTGACACCGTCGTCGCCGACGACGGGGAGCACGCAGGTCATGCAGACGCCGACGCCGCAGGCCATCGACTCCTCGACCGCAGTGTGCGCGCGGGCGCCGTAGGCGGCGGCGACGTCGGTGCACGCGGCCAGCATCCCCATCGGACCGCACGCGTAGACGTCGCGCGCGCCGGTGCGGCCGAGCAGCTCGGGCAGCGGGTCGGTGACGAGGCCGCGGCCGCCGGCCGAGCCGTCGTCGGTGGTGACGGTGACGGACCCGAACCGTCCCGGTGCATCGTCCCCCGCGAAGAGCCGGTCGGCGCTGGCCGCGCCGAGGACGAGGTGCGGCGTGCAGCCCGCCGCGCGGAGGGCGTCGGCGAGCGCGAACAGCGGCGCGCTGCCGTAACCGCCACCGACCAGCACCTGGTGGCCCGGCCGGTCCGGCAGCGGGAACGGCCGGCCGAGCGGACCGAGGACGTCCACCGGGTCGCCGGGACGCCGGCGGGCGAGCCACTCGGTGCCCTT
>JAFMQP010000214.1 GCA_017354575.1 Acidothermales bacterium
CATATCGTGTGAAGCCCTGGTTGATCATGAGAACATGATCAACCAGGGCTTTGTCGTCGTCCGGCACGGGATCGTCCGGGACGGGCAGGGCAGGGCCTCAGGGCGGGGGCGTCAGCGGCTCAGCGCAGGCGCTCGCCGGTGAAGCCCAGCACGTCGGCGAACTGGGGGTAGAGGGTGCGGCCGGCGACGAGCACCGCCTGGGTCGGCGGCCCGGACCTGCCGGTGCCCACGCCGACCACCGCGCCCGCCTCCTGCGCGACGAGGTTCGCGCCGGCGACGTCCCAGTGGTTCAGGTCGTCCTCGTAGAACGCGTCGGCGAGTCCGGCGGCGACGTCGACGATGTCGACGGCGGCCGAACCTGCCCGCCTGACGTCCCTGACCGTCGGCAGGACGCTCGCGATCAGTCGGCCCTGCTCGCCGCGTCGGCGCGCGTCGTAGGAGAACCCGGTCGCCAGCATGGCCTGGCCGATCTCGCGTGGGTCGTTGGCGGTGAGCCGGACGCCGTCGCGGTACGCCCCGCCGCCGCGGGTCGCCTGGTACATCTCGCCGCGGGGCGGGACGTACACGGCGGCGGCGAGCACCTGCTCGGCGTCCTCGACCGCGACGGATACGGCCCAGTCGGCGCGCCCGTACAGGTAGTTCACGGTGCCGTCGAGCGGGTCGACGACCCAGCCGAGTCCGCTGCTGCCCGAGTGCGCGCCGGACTCCTCGCCGAGCACGGCGTCGTCGGGACGCGCGGCGGCGATCGTCGAGCGCACGGTGTCCTCGGCGGCACGGTCCGCGTCGGACACGACGTCCGTGGCGGACGACTTCGTGTGCACCTCGAGCGGGCCCGTCCTGCGCTCCAGCAGCAGCTCACCGGCCGCCCGCGCCGCCTTCACCGCGAGGTCGGCGAGCTCGGTCAGGTCGCGGGTCATGTCGTCCTCCTCGCGAGTCGGCGGGACGCCTCGGCCAGCCCGTCCTGCAGGGACAGGAAGACCTGGTAGCCCTCCTCGTAGGCGAGCTCGGCCTTCGCCGTCGGCTCCACCGGCGAGCCCAGCCGGACGACGCCGGCGGCGTCGCCCCAGTCGGGGTACAGCCCGATGCCCACGCCGGCAGCGGCCGCGGTGCCGAGCGCCGCGCCCGGATGGCCGGCGACGGGGTAGAGCGGGCGGCCGAGCACGTCCGCGAGGATCCGCAGCCACAGCGCCGACCTGGCGCCGGTGCCCGCCACCCGGCCCAGCCCGAGCCGCACCCCGCGTTCGCCGAGGACCTCGATCTGCTGGCGGAACCCGTACGCCACCGCCTCCAGGCAGGCGCGGTACACGTCCGCGCGGTCGTGGTCACGGCCCAGGCCCACGAACGAGCCGCGCAGCACCGAGTCGTGCAACGGCGATCCCGTGCCGTCGAGGTACGGCAGGCACACGACGGACGCCGGCGCGCGCTCGGCCGCCTCGCGGTCGAGCTGGTCGAGCCGGACGTCGCCGGTGAGCCGGGAGACCCAGGACGCGGGCGCGCCGGTCGCGACCACGCCGCCCGCCAGCCAGCGCCCGGGAGCGGGATGGGCGTCGACGGTGAGGCGGCGGTCGAGCGGCCGGTCGGCGGACACCACGAGCGCGGCGCACGAGTCATCCAGCCGCAGCAGCCAGTCGCCGGGATCGGTGAGGCCGGCGGCGTACGCCGAGAGCACGTGCTCCGCGCCGCCGACGACGATCGGGGTACCTGCGGTGAGCCCGGTCGCCGCGGCCGCCTTCGTGCTGACCGTGCCGACCTTCGTGCCGCAGCCGCGGGGCGCCCGCAGCTGCCTGCCCGAGATGCAGGCGGCGTCGACGACGAGGCCGGACGGTTCGCCGTCGAGCGTGTACAGGCCGCTCGCCAGCGCCCAGTTCGTCTCCACGTGCACGTCCGCGCCGAGGACGCAGGCCAGCCAGTCGTACCCGCCGAGCACCGCGGCGGTGTTGCGCCACACGTCCGGCTCGTGCGTCGCGAGCCAGACGAGCGTCGGCGCCACCGACTGCCGGGTGAGCGGAGCGCCGGTCTCGGCCAACAGGTCCGCCTCGCCGAGCCGTTGCCGCAGCTCGTCGGCCTCGACGGCGGCGCGGTCGTCGTCCGGCAGGATCGCCCGGCGCAGGGGCCGCCCGGTGGCGCCGGTGGGCAGGACCGCGGGGACGCTGCCGGAGACGGCGACCGCGGCGACGTCCGTGCCCCTGCCGCCGATGTGCGCGAGCACCCGGGGCACAAGCGCGCAGACGTCCGCCCACCAGGCGGCCGGATCGGCCTCCGCCCAACCGGGGTTGGGCCGGTGCACCCGCGCGGGCAGGTGGTCCGCCGCCACGGCACCGCCGCGCCCGGCGTCCACGACGACTAGCGTGGTGGCCGTGGCACCGAGGTCGACGCCGAGCAGCAGGTCGGGCACCCGCCCATCCTCCACCAGGCGCTCCCCCCGAGCCGGGAGCCGGGCCCGGCTGGGATTCCGGGTGTGGCGGAGTCGTAGCCGTCGGTGCGACGTGCGAGGCTTTCCCCATGGCACGCGCACTCGTTACCGGAGCGACGGCCGGTCTCGGCCGGGCGTTCGCCGGACGACTCGCCGAGGCGGGCTGGGACCTCGTCCTCGTCGCCCGTGACGCGCAGCGCCTCGGACAGGCGGCCAAGGAGCTGCGCAGGTACGCGGTCGACGTCGACGTGCTGCCGGCGGACCTCGACGACGACGAGGATCTCGGCGCCGTGGAGCGCAGGCTCGGCGACGACGCCGAGCCGGTCGACATGCTCGTCAACAACGCGGGCTTCGCGATCAGGCGGGACTTCATGGCCAGCTCCGTCGACGACGAGGACCGCATGCTGCGGGTGCTCGTCCGGGCGGTGCTGCGGCTCACCCACGTCGCGGTGCACGCGATGGTGCGGCGCGGGCAGGGCGTCGTGCTCAACGTGTCGAGCGTGGCCGGCTTCGCCCCGCAGAGCACCTACAACGCGGCGAAGGCGTACGTCACGACGCTCACCGAGAGCGTCGCCACCGATCTGCACGGCACCGGCGTGCACGTGATGGCCGTCTGCCCCGGGTACACGCACACCGAGTTCCACGACCGCGCCGGCATCGACAAGAGCAACATGCCGGGCGTGCTGTGGCTCGACGTCGACCAGGTGGTCGACGGTGCGCTCGCCGACCTGCGCCGTGGCAAGGTGGTCAGCGTCCCGACGCTGCGGTACAAGCTCGTCGCCGCGGGCGCCCGGCTCGCGCCGCGCGCGCTGGTGACGGCGGTCAGCAGCCGGCTGGGCCGGGGCTAGGCTGCCCCTCATGGCCGATCGCGACGACCTGCTCGCTCTCATCGACGAACGTGCGATCGTCCGCGGCAAGGTGGTGCTGTCGTCCGGCCGCGAGGCCGACTACTACATCGACCTGCGCAAGGTCGCGCTCGACGGCGAGGGCGCGCCGCTCGTCGGGCGGGTGATGCGCGAGCTGACCGCCGACTGGGAGTACGACGCCGTCGGCGGGCTGACGCTCGGCGCCGACCCGGTGGCCGCCGCGATGCTGCACGCCGCCGCCGCGGCCGGCGACCGGCTGGACGCGTTCGTCGTCCGCAAGGAGGGCAAGGCGCACGGCCTGCAGCGCCGCATCGAGGGGCCGGACGTCACCGGCCGCAAGGTGCTCGCGCTGGAGGACACGTCCACGACGGGCGGGTCCGTGCTGGCCGCCGTCGACGCGTTGCGGAAGGCGGGCGCCGAGGTCGTCGGCGTCGCCGTCATCGTCGAACGCGGTGCCCGTGCCGCCGTCGAGGCCCGCGGACTCCCGTACCGCGCGGCCTTCGAGGCCGCCGACCTCGCGCTCTGAACGTCCGACCAGCCAGTGTCTGGTTGATCATGTTCTCATGATCGACCAGGGCTTCACACGACGTGCAGGGCGTGCGAAGCCCTGGTCCGCCGTGTGAAGGTTGAGCGAGACGACCTCGAGAGGGCAGCCGATGAGTGAGTACGACGTCGCCGCGGTGCGGGCGCACTTCCCCGCGCTGGCCGAGGGAGCCGCGCACTTCGACGGGCCCGGCGGGTCGCAGACGCCGGACGTGGTGGCCGACGCCGTCGCCGACACGCTGCGCGCGGCGGTCGCCAACCGCGGCCGCGTCACCGCCGCGGAACGCCGCGCCGACGACGTCGTCACCGAGGCCCGCGCCGCGGCGGCGGACCTGCTCGGCGCCGACCCCCGCGGCGTCGTCTTCGGCCGCAGCATGACGCAGCTGACCTACGACTTCTCCCGGGCGCTCGCCAGGCACTGGCGGCCCGGCGACGAGGTCGTGGTCACCAGCCTCGACCACGACGCCAACATCCGCCCCTGGGTGCAGGCGGCGGACGCGGCGGACGCGGACGTGCGCTGGGCCGAGTTCGACCCGGCGTCCGGTGAGCTCGAGACCGACGTCGTCGCCGGCCTGCTGACCGACCGGACGCGCGTCGTCGCCGTCACCGGCGCGTCCAACCTCCTCGGTACGCGGCCGGACGTCCCCGCCATCGCCAAGGCCGTGCACGCGGCCGGCGCGTTGCTCTACGTCGACGGCGTGCACCTCACGCCGCACGCACCCGTGGACGTCGCCGCGCTCGGTGCCGACCTCTACGCCTGTTCGCCGTACAAGTTCCTCGGCCCGCACCTCGGGCTGCTCGCCGGCTCGCCGGAGACGCTGGACCGGGTCACGCCGGACAAGCTCCGCCCGATGAGCGACGACGTCCCCGAGCGGTTCGAGCAGGGCACCCTGCCGTACGAGCAGCTCGCCGGTACGACGGCCGCGATCGACTTCCTGGCGGCCCTCGTGCCCGGCAGCGGCGACCGGCGCGCCAGGCTCACCACGTCGATGGCGGTGCTCGAGGCGTACGAGCTCGGCCTGTTCCGGCGGCTCACGGACGGCCTCGCCACGGTCGACGGCCTGGTGACGTACGGACGGGCGGTACGGCGCACGCCGACGGTGCTGTTCTCGGTGCCGGGCCTCGCACCGCAACGGGTGCACGAGGGCCTCGCCGAACGGAACGTCAACGCGCCCGCCGGCAGTTTCTACGCCGTCGAGCCCGCCGACCGCCTCGGCCTTGGCCGGGCCGGCGCCGTGCGCGCGGGCATCGCCGCGTACACGGACGACGACGACGTCGACCGGCTGGTCGAGGGCGTCAGGGAGATTGCCGCTCGGCCTTGACCGAGTGCCGGGCCGCGCGCCGGCGCGAGCGCCGCGCCTTCACGATCTCGATCGCCGCCGGCGTCACCGACGCGACGACGATCAGCGCGATCGCGGGCAGCAGGTAGCGGTCGACGCCGGGGATGGTCCTGCCGAGGAAGTAGCCGACGAGGACGAGGCCGTCCGCCCAGACGAGCGCGATGGCGACGTTCCAGAGGAAGAACCGGCGCGCGGACATCTCCAGGATGCCCGCCACCGGGTTGACGAACGACCGGACGATCGGGATGAACCGCCCCAGCACGACCGTCCTGGCCGGGCCGAACCTGTCGAAGTACTCCTCGGCACGTTCCAGGTAGGCGCGCTTGATCAGCCGGCCGTCGCGTTCGAACAGCCGCCGGCCGAAGCGCGCGCCGAGCAGGTGACCGAGCTGCGCCCCCGCGACCGCCGCGATCGGCGTGGTGATCAACAGGACGGCGAGGTTCTGCTGCGCGTGGAACAGGACGCCGGTGTGCGTCGCGAACAACCCCGCGGTGAACAGCAGCGAGTCGCCGGGCAGGAAGAAGCAGAACAGGCCGCACTCGACGAAGATGATCGCGAGCACGCCTGCCAGCCCGACGGCCGGGATGATCTGCTGCGGGTCGAGCCAGCCCGGCAGGATGTCCACGGCGAGCAGTGGTTGGGCCGCGAAGGCGACCAGGAGCGGTTTCATCGCGGCCAGGGTAACCTGCGGACCGCGACGCCCACGTCGTGAGCGGGGTGGATTCAGTTCCCCCTAAGGTTGTAGCGGAACGGTACAGATTCCGCCACACCCGGAATCCCCGCCGGGACCGACCCGAGGAGTGATCATGCCCATCGCGTCCCCCGAGACCTATGCGGCCATGCTCGACAAGGCGAAGGCCGAGCGCTTCGCCTACCCCGCCATCAACGTGACGTCGAGCCAGACCCTGAACGCCGCGCTCCGCGGCTTCGCGGAGGCGGGGAGCGACGGCATCGTCCAGGTCTCCACCGGCGGCGCGGAGTACCTGTCCGGCCCGACGGTCAAGGACATGGTCGCCGGGGCCGTGGCGTTCGCCGAGTACGCGCGCGTCGTCGCCGCGAAGTGCCCGGTCAACATCGCGCTGCACACCGACCACTGCCCGAAGGACAAGTTGGACGGCTACATGCGCCCGCTCGTCGAGCTCTCCGCCGAGCGCGTGAAGAACGGGCAGGAGCCGTACTTCCAGTCGCACATGTGGGACGGTTCGGCCGTGCCGCTCGACGAGAACCTCGCCATCGCCGACGAGCTGCTGGAGAAGTGCGCGGCGGCCCGCGTGATCATGGAGCTGGAGATCGGCGTCGTCGGCGGCGAGGAGGACGGCGTCGTCGGCGCGATGGACGAGAAGCTCTACTCGACGCCGGACGACGCGCTGGCGACCGCGGCGAAGCTCGGCCTCGGCGACCGGGGCAGGTACGTCCTGGCCGCGACGTTCGGCAACGTGCACGGCGTCTACAAGCCCGGCAACGTCAAGCTGCGTCCCGAGGTGCTCAGGAACATCCAGGACACCGTCGGGCAGGAGTACGGCAAGGAGAAGCCGTTCGACCTCGTCTTCCACGGCGGGTCCGGCTCGCTGCTCGAGGAGATCCAGGAGGCCGTCGACTACGGCGTCGTCAAGATGAACATCGACACCGACACGCAGTACGCGTTCACGCGCGCGGTGGCGGGCCACATGTTCGGCAACTACGACGGCGTGCTGAAGGTCGACGGCGAGGTCGGCAACAAGAAGGCGTAC